>NZ_JBSKBP010000007.1:0-244975 GCF_053714275.1 Mesorhizobium sp. Arg314
ATACTGAATCTTGAACCGCAGCTTCGACCCGGCATCGAAGTAGGAGGCGCCGACGCGGGCCTTGAAGGTGTAGCCGGCCGGCATCGTCGGTGCGGTTGAGCTGAGAGAAAGCAGAGCAGCAGTGGTAAGGGTGGATGGATTATAAATAACCCATTCGAAATACCAATTAGAAGCCGTGATCGTTCCGGTATCCAATCCATTCGCGCCCGCCGTGCCAGTGGCATAGGAGACATTAATGTTGGCGAGCCTGGCCGTCATAAAGGTGGTGTCTTCAACAATGATCTCGTCCGCCGTGATCGTTGCCGCCGTGACCGACGTTGTGATGATCTTGAGATTCTTTCTTGCAACCGCCGTTGGTGCCGCGTTCTGCGCCTGAAGTACCTGCCATCCACCGCTTGTCACGTCATATTGAATAGGGGTGCTCTGGCCAGGCCACAGACCTATGGCAGAGATGTTCTGAAATTGGTTGGCGGCAAGAGAATTGGCATTGCGACCAGCGATCGTAATGAGACTCGTGCCAATGTTTGACAGGATAAGCACGGTGCCACTCGGTTGCGCGGCGATGCCAGTAAGCACGGACCCACCAGCATTGCCCGTGATACGCAGCACCGACGCCGACGCCAAACCGGTTGGGTTATAATCGTTGGTTGCTCCAGCAGCGAGCGCTGTGGGCGAGATGATGCCCGTCAAAGCCAGCGTGCCGGAATCGTTTATTGCGGTTGGGGTGAGGATGTTGCCGCTGGGCGTGTTGAGCAGGAATTGGGTGCCATCATATGTAGCGCTGATGTTCTGGTTGGCTATGAATTCGCTCCCGGCAAAATTGACCGGTCCGGTCGGCGAGCGCTTCTTGAAATTCGTTGCGGCCGTTCCGTTAACCTGAAGCGTCGCGGCGCCAGAGGGTGCATTGAAGCCTGGGGAGAAGACGACGGTATTGCCAGCAGTGAGCGCGAAGGTGTTCGGGGTGGTGGTGGCGAGAACCTGGGCACTCGCTGAGCCGGTCGAAGTGCCGCCGACGAACGTGTTGACGGCAGAAATGGGAGCCGCTGCGGTATCGACATAATTCTTGGTCGCGCCGTCCGTCGAGGCGACCGGATCAGCCATGCCGGTGATCTTATTGCCGCCCATGGGCAGATTGGCGGACATGCCCTTGCTGCCGTTCGTTGGCAGCGAGCCCGTCAATTCGTTTCCAACATCGGCGACCAGCGAGTTGTACGGAACGCTACCGATCGTTGTGTTGGAAACCGCTGCGGTGCCGGGTGGCGGCGTAAAAATCCCTGACGAGTTGCGCGGCATCTCTCAGACTCCCCACACCGCGGAATCCCACGCGGCAGCGTCGGGGAGATCCCACACGGCGCCGGGGGCTGGATCGCTTTGAGAGCTAAGCTCGATCGGGTTTGCCGCGTACTCCGTCTTCAGATTTTCAACAATGGCCAAACGGTCAGGCTCGGCTTGCTGTTCATTCTCCGCACGGCGACCGTGAACGGCGTCAACGCCCGCTACTTGCCCGCCAGCCGGAAGGCTGGTCGGCTGGTCGGAATTTTGCTCTCTCGTCATTCTGAAATCGTCGGCTCCGCTGACTTTCAAGGCAACCATCATGGCCGCAAATCACCGGTATATACATAACCATGGACGCTAAAATTAATCAATGATTTCAATAATTTGTCTCTTATTGTGCCGGGGCGTCCAGCATCATTTCAGGCTGTTTCACGAGGCAGGAAGAAATTCCAGAGTTCAACTAACTGTGATGTTATGCGAGAGCATAGGCGGCTTTTCCGCTCGCCTGTTTTTGAGCAACACATCGTTCCAGTCTTCACCTATCGTGAGCGGCAATTCGACAAATGCGCTGATGCCCTTCGCCTTCAGCCGTTTGGCCAGTGCATAGGCCGCTGCTTGCCCGGTGCTGCTCGCGTCGTTATCGGCGAAGATGAACACCGTCTCGACATTGGCGGGCGGTGACCATTCTTCGAGCAGATTGGCGGTGAGAGCCGCCCACACCGGCATGTTGTAGAGGATCGACGCCGACAGCGCCGTCTCGATACCTTCGGCAATCCCGAGGGTGTCACCGTGGGGCATCAGGCGCACGGCAGCGCCGTTTGGCATCGTGCCGAGCATCTTCCGGGGCGAGGGAACGTCAGCCTTG
Source organism: Mesorhizobium sp. Arg314 (assembly GCF_053714275.1). Taxonomy (NCBI): domain Bacteria; kingdom Pseudomonadati; phylum Pseudomonadota; class Alphaproteobacteria; order Hyphomicrobiales; family Phyllobacteriaceae; genus Mesorhizobium; species Mesorhizobium sp. Arg314. The sequence goes on from NZ_JBSKBP010000007.1 coordinate 2,141, forward strand.
CCGCCGAACTTGTCGAGATAGGTCCGGTGCAAGACGGCGGTTTCACCCTGTGCAGCGGCCTGGTGGCTCGGATCGACTTTCGCGACCATGACCGGATGCCAGGACGATTTACCGTCACCGTCGGAGTAGCGCTCGTCTGGCGCAAACCGCAGGCACGAGGAGAACCGTGTCAGTCCTGTTCGCCGATGCAGATAGATGCCGGCGAAATCATCCATGGTGATCGGTCTCGACCGGCCCCACATCGCGGTCATCTCGCGCCGTTTCTGTTCGTTCGTGAGTGGCTGCCTCTTGCCGCTCGCCATGACGGGCGACGAGCCAATGTGCTTCTCAATCTCGACAGCCGCCGCCTTGAAGTCGACGCCCAGAAACAACTTGACTAGTTCGATGCCGTCGCCAGCGCCACATTGCGAGCAAATGAAGGTTCCCCGACCGCCTTTGTCGTCGTATCGGAATCGATCCTTGCCGCCGCAGCCAGGGATCGGACAGGCGGTATGCTTACCTGACAGCGATTTCGACGAGAGGCCGATATCTGTTAGGATTCCGTGCCAGCGTCCCAAGGCGCGATCTTTCAACGGCTCACGCTGCTGCATTGCGCGCCTCCCGCTTGGCGTGGCCCTTTGCCCAGCGGATGTTTTGCGAGCGTAGCCAATTCAGAAACGCCGCATCCGGCGCTTTCGGGTTCGTGCGGAGGTTGCGCGGCCATTCGCCATAGCGGTCGAAAAACTTGGCGTTGGGATACTTCGGGCTATAGGCGCGTTCGGCGGCAACCCAGATCAGCATCGAGTAGACTTCCTGCGGCGAATGCTCCGTCGCATCAGCCTTGGATTTTTTCTTGCCCTTGAGCTGTACGAGCTCGCCCGACTTGTCCTCGATCAGTGATTGGCGTTCGGGCGCAAATCCGCACGACGGGCATTTGTGGACACCGGCAGGCTTGAGGTACGAGCAAGAGGGGCACTCCTTCGGCAGCGGCGCCGTGCGGTCCTTGCGGGCACTGGTGCCCTTCTGGTGCTTGCCCATGTCGAGCGACGTGTGGTGGATGTCGTCGACGAAGCCGAGGCGAAGCGTCGTGTCGGAATGATCGAGGATCAGGCAATCCGCCTTGCCGTCGGCGGTACGCAGGCCGCGCCCGATGATCTGGGTGAAAAGGATTTCGCTTTTGGTCGGCCTCGCCAGGATGATGCAGCGGACGTCCCAGTCAACTCCGGTGGTCAGGGTGTAGATGTTGCAGACGACCTTGATCTGACCATTGGCCAGCCGCTCGCCGATTAGCCGACGCTCTTCGGGCGGCGTATCCATGTCGACGTAGGCTGTCGGCACGCCAGCCGCCTCGAATTCGCCGGCTAACTTGCGGGCATGCGGCCGATCGACAGCGAAGCAGAGCGTTGGGCGATCCTCGCCGCGGCGCAGCCAGGTCAAAACGGTATCCGCCACCAACACGGGTTCGCTCATGGCGGTGGACAATTCGCCCTCGTGATAGTCACCCGCCACCGTGCGGACTTTCGAAAGGTCGGGATGCGAAGGCGCGAAGACGCGGAACGGCGACAGGAAACCCTTGGCGATCATTTCCTTCGTCGTCGTCGGGATCAGCAGATCGTCGTAGTGCTTGCCGAGACCCTTTGCCCAAGGCGTTGCCGATAGGCCAATGAACGGGATCTTCTGCCACTCGGGCATTGCCATCCAGGTCCCGTAGAAATCGAACCAGCGGTGAGCTTCGTCGATCAGAACGACGCCAGCCTTTGGTAGCTGGCGGCGCATCAGGGTTTGCACGCTGGCCACCTGCACAGGCTGATCGCCATCGGTCTGCGGATGGAAGCCCTGCATCACCCCGACGCTGTGGATGCCCTGTTCGGCGAAGCGCTGGACGGTCTGGTCGACAAGGCTCAGGAATGGCACGGTGAACAGCACCGGGTTACCCTTGCGCAAGGCGCCCTCGACGATAGAAGAACCGAGAATTGTCTTCCCACTGCCGGTCGGCGACTGCAGCATCGGCCGCCTTTTCCCAGCCAGCAAGGACGAGCGGAGCATTTCCAGCGCCCGCTCTTGATGCGGATGGAGAGCGTACTTCACCGGCCACCCCCTTGTCCGTTCACAACGGCGAGGGTCGGTCGGGCAGTGCTAAGTCCTGGATTAGTGCTATACCCCTCTAGGTCTTCTTCCCCTTGGCTAGGATTCTTAGGTGATTGTGACTGTGATTGTGATTGCGATCCCATTGCGATCGCATTGCGATGGCTTCCCCATCGCTTCGCATTACCCTGCTTACCGGCGTTAGAGCGCCTGTCGTAGCGCTCAACCGCCTTGGCAATCTCTTCGTCGACGCGACCGTGCCGCCAGCCATCACCGAAGAAGGCGCGGATTGTGGCGCGATTTTTCCGCCATTCTGCAGGCGTCATGCAGGCGATCCGGGCCAGTTGACCATCGTCGTCTGGCAGTCCGCCCCTCAGCCAATAGTGCATAATCAGCAAGAGGTACGCGCCATGCTGCGCGGCGTTGAGATGCGCAGTGTTGCTGCGATAATCTCCAACGTAGAGAGGCATCCAAATGAAGGCACCCATCAGAGCGCCTCCATGATTTTGCTCATGAAATCAGCGAGACCGGATGCCCTTTGTCCAAGCACCGCGCGCTGACGGCCGGCGCTGACGATGAGGTCGGCAATTGACAGCGCTTCGATGGCGTCGACGATGCCGATGAACCTCTCGAAGAGTTGCTCTTGGCGGTTTGTCGGCGAGGTGGCCTGGTAGCGGCCGGCAATGCCGCCCACCTTGGGTGCGGAAGCCAGATCGCTGCTCGCCGTCGGGACCTGATCGTCGGCCGCAAGTTTCCTCAACTTGTCGAGATAGGTACCGGTGTCGAGTTTGGTCCCGCGTATAATGTCCAGCGCTTCGGGAATTACCTTTTCGCCGCGCGCCGCATCGCGTTGCACAGCGCGTTCAGATTGACCGGTGATCTTGGCGGTAGCCTCGGTGAATCTCTCAACTTCGACCCGCTCGCGTGTGTCGCCAACTTGGCGACTTACACCGGGCGACCCGTGTGCTGTCTCCGGATGGAGTTCCAGATAGAGCGCCTTTCGCCGAGCAGTCTGTCTCGCCCTGTCGGACGGAGACAATTCAGCTCGGCATAGGTTTTCGTCTATCATCGCCAGTTCGGCATGGAGATCGTCATCATCGACGATGATGCAATCTATCTCGCGGTTGCCGAGCAAATCGCATGCTGCGAACCGATGGCTGCCCGCGATAATCTCATAGCCAGCGTCGATCTTGCGGACGCGGATCGGATTGATAAGCCCGCTCTCTTCGATGCTGTCTGCTAACGCGGCCAGCGCGGCATCGTTGAGTGGGCGAGCTTGGGGATGCCGATGGAGCAGGTCGATCGGCAAGACGGTAATTGCAGTTTGCTGGGCGCCGGTATAGAAGGAAGCCGTAACAGCTTTTCTATCTTCTACCGAGCCGCCGGGCACTGCCAGCCCGGCGGCTTTTTCGTGAGCTGCCATGGGGACACCTCACGCCGCTTCCGGAAGGGAGCGGATGAACGCTTCCAACTCAGCGGTCAGTATGAGCGTCCTCGACCCGGCCTTCAGTGCCTTGAGTTTTTTTTCGGCGAAGAGCCGGTAAATCGATGAACGACTGAGGCCGGTCATTGCAACGGCCTGCGGGATAGTGACTGAGATTGTCACATGGGGAGAGGTCATCGCGCACCCTCCAATTCAGAGGTGCTGCCGACAAGAGGCCCGATCTTGGACTGTGCCCACTCGTCCAGCGACAAGCGGGAGTACAGGGCCCAACGACTGGCTTTACGAAAACGAGGGCCTCCTCCCACGCTAGCCATCTTACTTAAAGTGCGCGGGCTACAATCGAAGTAGTGGTCGGAGATGTATTTCGCCGCTTCTTGTCGACGAAGGTCGCGGGAGGGGGAGCCAGAATTAAAGGCGCTATCCCGCATAGCCGAATGCTCGGTCATGGGTTCATTCCTTTGAAGGATCAAATGGGGGATCGCGTTTCGCCGCGCGTGCGCTCGCCAGATTTTGATCTCTGATGGGAATGACCGGCTTTAACGTGCCGAACGGGCCTTTTTGATCGGGCCAACAAGCGCGAGCGTTTGATAGCTCAAACTTGCCTATATGGAAACCGGCTTCTGATGCCGAATCATCCAAATGTCAGGAACAAATGTCGCACGGATAGTCTGAGAAAGCAATATATAAGCTCGGTAATGTGTGGAAAGCTCGCCCTATTTACGTTCACGAAGTTGGCATGAAGCTTAGCCGGATCTCTTCTTGGACTTCGCCACATTGCCAGCATTCGACGCCCCGAGATAGTCAGCCCAGGCCTGCATGAGCTTGCGACGCTTTTCCAACGCATCCGACCGCCGATAAGCTCGCTCGACTTCATTCCCGACTTTATGACCCAACGCACTCTCAGCTAGTTCGCGGGGAAAGTGGGTTTCATCGCCGCACCAGTCACGGAACGCTGACCTAAAGCCGTGTACGGTGAAATCGTCGACCTCCAGGCGCCTCATCAACATCAGCATCGCCATGTCAGAGAGAGGCCGACCGCGCTCAAGATCCTCTCGATTGCCTCGCCGGGGCTCGCCAGCAAATACGAAGTCTCCACGGTGATGGCTCTTGGCTAAGTCGGCCAACATGGCGAGCGCGCGTTTCGAAAGCGGAACGGCATGCTTGGCACCGGTCTTAGTGCGCTCAGCCGGAATGGTCCAGATGGCGGCCTCCATGTCGACCTCCGGCCATTTGGCCCCGAAGGTCTCGCCCGACCTGACCGCAGTCAGAATGGTAAATTCCAGCGCACGGGCGGACATTGCTTCGGATGCCTGCAACCTTTTGACGAAGGCGGGTATGTCTCGATATGGCATGGCCGCCTGATGGCCACGCTGAAGTTTCTGGCGCTTCGGAAGCAGATTACGGAGATTGCCCCGCCAAGATGCAGGATTCTCGCCGCTCCGCCATCCCTTGACCTTGGCAAACTCAAGAACGCGCTCGATCCGGCCACGAAGCCGGGACGCTGTTTCATTCTTGTCGGTCCAGGAGGGTGAGAGAACCGCGAGCACGTCCTCGACGGTTACCGTCGATACCCGCTTGTCGCGGATCGCGGCGCAATAGTCTTCCCCCAAGGTCTGAGCCCACTGGTGCGCGTGCTTTGCATTACGCCATTCCGATTTAATGCTCTCGATGAACCGATCGGCGCATTCGCCGAATGTTGGCTCTGCCTCCTTCGATTTCTCTGCGATCGGGTCGCGGCCCTCATCGACGGCCGTCCGGCAGTCCGCTGCCTTATTGCGGGCCTTTGCGAGCCCGACAGTAGGGTAAGCACCCAAACCCATTTCGCGGCGGCTCTTCGCGTCCTTTGGCTTCCACATGAATATCCACGATTTGGAGCCGGTCGCGGCAACATTGAGATATAGGCCGCCGCCGTCCGAATAGCGGCCAGGCTTCTTCGTGGCCTTCACCGACACATCCGACAGCTTGTTGAGGGTCCGCGCCATCCTTCCCCACTTCCTTCCCCACTTTAAAGCTGGGATGATAGGACACGGCGGGGGACAGTCCAAGACATTCGGTTCTAATTATCCAATGATTTCAGATGTTAGAAAAACAGCGGTGGACGTCCTGAAACGCGAGTTCGACGGCCTCCCTCTCCGCCATCCTGCTTCGCTCTCCGAGCTTCGCAGGACAGCCAAGTCTTCCGCGCGAAGCAGGATGCCCTCCGAAGCTTTATCGAGCCGCGATCGCCCGACTTAAAACGCCTCAGGTCCAGACTACGCGTTTCGATCGATTCATACTCCGGCCGTGAAGCAGCACACACTCGCGTGACAAAAAACCGGCTATGGTCGATAATATATGGTCCCAGGGGATCGTCCTGCGGAGGACCGTTCGACATGCGCTCTGGGCGGAATCCAACGATGTCCGGTCGCTCTTCGCATCGGCTGTCGGCCGGGCCAGCCATAGCGGCTGCCCTTGCAATTGCGTTTTCCCTTTCGCCTTCGCATGCGGAAGCTGCAAAGCATCGCCTGCCGAGCGACTACAAATGGGGCCGCTGCCTGCTTGTCGTTCAGGGTGCGACCCGCATATCCGGAAGATGCTCCTATCAGATCGAGAAGGGCGGCGATTTCAATATCCAGGGACCTCATCAGGTTTTCGCAGGGATCGACTATCCCGACCCTCATAGCGGTGCTGGTGAAATGTCCAAGGATTACTGGGCCGTTGTCTATAAGGACGGTGGTTCCTGGGCAGGCTATTCGAACGCGGTTATTGACGAAACCCACGGCGACGAAAGATGGCAAGACCTTCGCCGCGATGGCGCATGCTTTGTTGGGAAGGACGTCCGAGTGTGCCTTTGGCATTAGCCGGCTCAAGGCGATTGCAGAGGCGATTTCAAGCGGATCGAGCGGTGAGTAGGCTGGTCGCCTTCGCGAAGCAGGATGCCCGCTCCGAAGCGTTAAGCGGCAGTTCCCGCCCAATCCTCGTGCCCGTGGCGCACCCGGACAATGAAGACATCTCCGCCTTCCTCGACTCGATAGACGATGAGATGCGCCTTGCACCCTGAGCATTCGACGAAAGGATCGCGCCAGTCACCGCCCCGCATCCGCCTCGCGGATGAAATCGCGCAGTATTTCCATGTCCCAGGACAGCGGGCGGTCGTCGCTGTAATGCGCGACGCGTTGGCGGACGGCGCGGTAGATCGCATCGGTGCCTGGCGCCCGCGCCGCCTTGCCGGCCAGGAAATCATGCGCCTGCGCGGCCGCCATGAGCTCGATTGCCAAAATATATTCGGCGTTGTCGATGACGGCCAAAAGCTTGTTGGCCGCCACGGTCGGGTGAGCGAGGAAATCCTCCTGCAAGCCGGATGTGACACCGCCGTCTGTTGCGGCCGGCGCGGCAAGGCGCCGGTTGACATTGCTGAGGGACGTGGCCGTGTACTGGGCGATCATGAAGCCCGAATTGCAGCCGCCTTCGGCGGCGAGGAATGCCGGCAGATTGTTGACCAGCGGATTGACCAGGCGATCGATGCGGCGTTCGCTCATGGCCGCGACCTGTGCGAGCGCGATCGTCAAGGCGTCGGCGGTCTGCCCGAGCGCGGGCGCGACCGGATGCGCCTGCGAAAATACCTGCGGCTCATCGGGCGTGCCGGCCACGGCGGGATTGTCGGTTACCGATGCCAATTCACGGTCGACCAGTTGCGCGGAGCGCTCCAGCACCTCGCGCGCCGCGCCATGCACATGCGGCACCGCGCGAAGGCTGAGCGCATCCTGCGTGCGGCTGCCCTGCGCCGCCGCGATCAGCCCGCTGCCGTCGAGCAGGCGCCGCAGCGCAGCCCCCACCGCAGCGATGCCGGGCGACGGCCGCATGGCCAGGACGGTTTCATCGAAAGCCGCCATCTGCCCGCCGGCGGCTTCCAGCGTGAGCGCTGCCGCGGCATCGGCCCAGGACAGCAGACGCTCGGCGCGAACCAGCGCGATGCTCGTCAGCCCGGTCGCGCATGCGGTGCCGTTGACGAGGCTCAAGCCTTCCTTGGCGCCCAGCACCAGCGGCTCCAGGCCGATCTCGGCCAGCGCCTCGCGTCCGCTCATTTTGCGCCCCGCGACAGTCGCCCTGCCCTCGCCGATCAGCACCAGCGCGATATGGGCGTTGTGCGTGAGATATCCGGCCGATCCGCGAGACGGAACATCCGGAACGCAGCCGCGCTCGAGCAAGGCGAGGAGGTTGCGGACGATCTGAGGCCGCACGCCCGAATGGCCGTGAGCGAAATTCGCCACCTGCACGGCAATGACGGCGCGGATACTGCGCTCTGGCACCAGTTCGCCGACGCCGCAAGCGTGGCTGAGGATGATGTTGCGCGACAGCTTCTCCTGCAATGCCGGCGCCACCACCTGGCTCGCAAGCGCCCCGACCCCGGTGTTCACGCCATAGGCGCGGATACCCTTTTCGACGAGGCTTGCCACGATGCGATTCGCGTGCGCGATGCGATCCCAGGCGGCGTCGGTCAGCGCCAGCATTTCGCCGTCGCCAACGCGCGCGATGTCACGCCAGCTTGCGGCATTGTCGATGATTGTCGTCATTCGTGGAGTCCAACCCGGGCTGATAGCCGTCGAAAACTTACGCCGGGTCCCCGAGTCCCGGAAGCATCGAACCTACAGCCTCTCGAGCACACGCTTTGTCGGAATTTCGCCGTGGCGGCGGGGACAAGGTAAAAACTTTAGCGCGACTGCGCCGACTTTGAGGAACTCTTCGGCCGCGAGATAGAGCGCTCTACCCCAGCAGGCCTAGACGTTCGATGAAGCGCGCTTTACCGGCATGACGCTCCCGAATGGCTTGAAGCCGGAAGCGAAACATCTCGACAGTATCCTCGCTTTCGCCGAGCGCCAGAAGATCGGACAGAAGGGCCGCTGCCTTGTCATATCCGGCGGGATTGCGCCGCCCGATTTCATCCTCGACGTCTGTCCAGACGCTTTCGCCCCGTCGGCGAATGTCCTCAAGCCGTACTTCACGTGCCTTCTCGGCCGCCTCCGCCTCCAGTCGCCGCCGCGCTTGCGCCAGTTCCGCCTCGGCGCGCTCCCGGGCAAGGCGGATCTCACGGGCGCGAGCCAGCAGATCGGCAGCCGTGCGCGGAGCGCCGGGCGAGGTTGCCACCTGGGGCTCGGAGCGCGCCCGAACCAAGGCCCGCAACTCGGCAGACACATGCGGTTCGCCGTTGAAAACCCGCACAAGCAGGCTGCTTTTCTCAGCATCACTCATCGCCCCGATGACCCGCCCAGGCATCTCCGGAAGCGCCTCGTCCGTTGCCGCGCTTCGTTCCGCCGCCGCCCGGAGAAGATTCTGGTCGATGCAGAAGAATTCGGCGAAGGCCGCGAGCGCGTCGGTCAACGGTCCGATTCCGGGCAGCGGCTCCGGTTCGTCCGGCTCGATCGCTTCGGCTTCGACATCCATGAGCCATATCAGATAAAACAACCTGAGGTCGCCCGCGAGCACGTCGGTCCGAAGCAGCGAAAGGATCGCCAGCCAACTCTCGCCGTCATCCCAGTCGCCGGGCTCCAACTCGTCGCGCCAGATGCTCAAGATGACGTTCCCACCAGCGATTCTGAACGTGGAACAGTCGTTGTTCCCGAGGAATGCACCGAGGCGATCCCTGTCGACCAACCGGGTCGGCAGCTTCATCATCAGGCGGCGCGAGCCCCAGTTCGCCAGATAGAGATGGAGATCGAACCAGCGCTCCATGAGTTTGTCCGGATCGCCTTTGAAATCGCCCCACTCGTAGGAATTGGTGAAGCTGGTGGCCGTGATCCGCGCCCGTGACGACAGCTCGCGCAGAGCCCGGCGATCCGCGTCGCCAAGCGGCCGGTCGATCGCTTGGAATTCGTAGTATTGATATTCGCTCATTGCCGCTCAAACCGGATGCAGGTGTCCGTCAGTTTCAAGGATTCGCAGGGCTTTGGCGAGAGTTACGTCCGTGTGGAGCCGCCACCACTTGCCCGTATGCCGCATCCAGTAGATGTCAAACCGATCTGGTCCGATCCGATCGAGCCTGGCGAAGGGCGCGTCGAACTCCTCACCACGATTGTGCTCCATGCCTGACCGGTAGCGCTGTATGAACCGGTATCGTCCACCGGCCCAGGCGCCTCGGATATCGACCGTATAGTTCCACTGGGTCGGACGGACCTCGGACAGGAACCTGGGCTTCAGGAAGCCCTCGATAAGCTTCTCGCAAGCAGCGACAATTGTCTTTTGCTCCAGCTCGTCGACCATACCAGGTCTTGCCGTTGCGCTGACCCATTGTTTGCGTCGAGCCACGTCCTTGATCCGCCTTTGCCTTGCCCGTCAGTACTGCTCAGTCCGGCAACGAGACTGCATTCGACCGATCCTGCGCGCGAGGCGCAGCAATCGCGCCCAGAAAAACCTCGCCGAACTCTTTGAGCTTCGCGGCACCAACGCCATTCACCTCGGCAAACTCGTCCAGATCGCGCGGCCGGCGCTCGGCCATGTCGATCAGGGTGCGGTCGGAGAACACCACATAGGCCGGCACCTGGCGTTCCTTGGCGAGCCGCAGCCGCAGCGTCTTGAGCGCGGCCAGCAAGGAAGCGTCCACGCCATCGCCGCCCGTGGCGGAGCCTTGCCCGGCACGTTTCCTGCCGCGCGCCAGAGGATCTCGCGTCTCGACGCGGTACTGGAAGGCAACCTCGCCACGACCAAGCGCGCGGCCGCTTTCCGAGATGGCCAGGCCGCCATGGCCGTCCGGATCCGGCACCAGGAAGCCGCCGGCGACAAGTTGCCGGATCAGCGACATCCAGACTGTCTTCCTGTGCGCGATGCCGGTCCTGAAACTGGCGAGCTTCTGATGATTGCGCGCCAGCACCTTTTCGGTCTCATGGCCAAGCAGGATATCGATGACATGGGCTGCGCCGAAGCGCTCGCCGCTCTGCGCCATCGCCGCCAGGATGATCCGCGCCTCCGTCCCGCCATCGGCGCGCGGCGCCTGGTCGAGGCAGTTGTCGCAATTGCCGCAAGGCTCGGCCTCCTCGCCGAAATAGCCGAGCAGCACCTGGCGCCGGCACTGCGCCGTCTCGCAATAGCCGATCAGCGTGTCGAGCCGGCGATGCGAGCGCCGCTTGTGCTCGGGTGAGGTATCCTCGTCGTCGATGAACATCCTGCGCGTGCGGATGTCGCCGAGGCCGTAGAGCATGTGCGCTTCCGCCGACCGGCCGTCGCGGCCGGCGCGGCCGATCTCCTGGTAATAGGCCTCCAGGCTGCCGGGCAGATCGGTGTGGAAGACATAGGCGACATCAGGCTTGTCGATGCCCATGCCGAAAGCGATCGTCGCCACCATGACGACGCCGGACAGGCTCATGAACGCGTTCTGGTTGGCTTCACGCGTCTCCTTGCCCATGCCGGCATGGTAGGCGAGCGCCCGCACGCCGTTCTTTTCCAGGAAGGCCGCCATTTCCTCGGTCTTGCGGCGCGACAGGCAATAGATGATGCCGCTCTTGCCCTGGTGGCGTTCGATGAAGCGCAGCAGCTGGCGCTTGCTGTCCTGCTTGGGCTCTATTGCCAACTTGATGTTGGGCCGATCGAAGCCCAGCACCAGGGTTTCGGCGCGCCCGGCAAACAGCCGCGCTTCGATATCGGCGCGCGTGGCCTCGTCCGCCGTCGCCGTCAGCGCGATGATGGGCACGTCGGGAAACAGCCCGCGCAGCCGCGACAGGTCCTCATATTCGCGCCGGAAGGCCGGGCCCCATTGCGAGATGCAATGCGCCTCGTCGATGGCGATCAGGCCGACATCGAGCCGGGACAGCGCATCGAGCATCCGCTCCGTCATCAGCCGCTCCGGCGCCAGATAGAGCAGCCGCGTCTGCCCGGACGCAACGCGGCGCCAGGCCGCGACATTGGCCTCGCGCTCGAGCGAGGAATTGATCGTGTCGGCGGCGACCCCGGCAAGGCGCAAGGCGGCGACCTGATCCTGCATCAGCGCCACCAGCGGCGAAACCACGATGGTGAGCCCGCCTTTGACCAGCGCCGGAACCTGGTAGCAGAGCGACTTGCCCGCGCCCGTCGGCATGACCGCCAGCACATGGCGCCCGGCCAGCAACGCCTCGATGACGGCGGCCTGTCCGGGGCGAAAATCGTCGAAGCCGAACACGTCCTTCAGGACGCGCCGCTTGTGATCATCGGCCCGCAGGCTGGCCGCCTGTGCCGGCATCAGGCAGACACCGCGCGGGAAGCGCTTCTTTGCGGATTGGAGAGGATGTGGAAACCGGTCAAGCGACTCTCCGACTGAGGTTCTGGAGTAGCGCAGCCGTCATCCGACGACAACCGCGCTCTGCAGGAATCCGCTTGCGGCGACCTCCATCCTAACTGCAAAAATTCCGGTCGTTGCAACGCAGCGACCGCAACACAGGCGCGGTAGAGGACGCTTGTGGCAGAGGAAGTCGTCGAAGCCTTGGCATCAGATGTGTACAGGGCCCGCAAACATATCGGCCAAAAGCTTCGTTCCCCAATCAGCTTCGTTTGCCGTGAGCCCTGAGAACCCAAAAATCAGCCGATTTTTAGTGGCGCTCGATACATGCATGGGAGAAGCCGGGATGACCACAACGCCTCTTTTCTGTGCGGCGAGCGAAAAAGCCACGTCGCTTTTCCATGTTCCTGTGCTGGATGCGGTGAGGTGAATCCCCTGTTCTGGAACAGTGACGCATAGATGTTCAGCCATGCGTTCCTCCAATAGGCGAGCGAGTAGGTCGCGCGAAGCACGATTACGCTCTCTCAGACGCCGAAGATGAGCGGGGAAGTACCCCTCGTTCAAGAAATCAGCGATGATGCGCTGCGAAAGCGTAGGCGGAAAGCGATCGAGAATCGGCCGGACGGCTTTGAACATTTGGGTCAGATCAGGGGGCACCACCAGATATCCGACACGCAGGCTAGGCAATAAAGCCTTACTGAAGGTTCCCGCGTATATAACCCGATCCGCCTGATCGAGCCCTTGCAATGATGCGATCGGATGCCCTTCATAGCGAAATTCGCTGTCGTAATCGTCCTCCACAATCCAACAGCCATTGTCTCGCGCATAGGCAAGCAATTCTAGACGACGAGCCAGTGAGAGGGCCGATCCTGCCGGATATTGATGCGAAGGTGTCACGTAAAATAGAACCGGCGGCGCCACATCGGCATGGGCTAGGTTTCCGGTCATTAGACCTTCACGATCCACTGGAAGGCCGACGGCTTCCGCCCCGTTGACAATCAACGACTGTCTGGCTGGTGGATAGCATGGGTCTTCCACAAAAACCGTATCGCCCGGCGTGATTAGAACGCGGAAGGCGAGATCGAGGGCTTGCTGGGTTCCAGACGTGATGAACACCTGATCGGCGGAGCAACGGACACCGCGCGATGAAGTCAGGTAGGCCACTATGGCAGACCTGAGCTCAGGCTCGCCCTGGATGTCTCCATAGCCGTCCGTGGCATAGTTCAAATGTCGGCCCGCGATACGTCTGAGCAAAAGGGCCGTTCGTTCGTCATGCACGATCCGGCCCGTTGCAAAGGGCACCCGATTCGGCGGCTCAAGGCTTGTCATGCACGAAAGAGCTTTTGCGGCCGCGGACGAAACGTGCCGGTGCGGGAAATTCGAGCTTGTTTGTGTCGGACGATCGAACCGGGAGAATGCCTCCGGCAATCCCGATGCTACGTAGGTGCCAGATCCGTGGCGGGCACTCGCATAGCCTTCAGCGATCAGAATTTCATATGCTTCAGCAATTGAGCCGCGTGACAAGCCCCATTCCTTCGACGCTAGGCGTGTCGAAGGAAGTCTATGCCCGGCACCCAGGCGGCCCTCTACAATAGCATTGCGCAGCGATAGATAGAGCTGCCTTACCAGAGAGGTCGTCGAACTTGCATCGACTTGCGGAAGAAAGGCTGCCGACAGGCTTTCGCGCCGCCTTTGCTGTCCCATGAGTACGTCCCTCGCAAAAGTGGCCCACGACGGCCATCAAATGTGGCTCTTAACATTTGTAAATATTGCATTCTAATCGAGCCACTTTCAACCCGTTGATGTGGTTTTCATGCGACCTTCCTCTGCACCGTTTTTGTTCATCGGCACTATGTTTGCCGCAGCCGGATATGGGGCAACGTTCCTGTTTTCGGCTTACATCCGCGCTCGTGGCGGCAACGACATCGACACCGGCCTGGCCTTGGGCGCGGCGATGATCGGCACATTTGCCGGCGTCCCGCTGGTCGGGTGGTTTTCGGGCCGCATTGATGCCGCGCGGATGACCGTAATCGCCGCGCTGTCGATCGCTTGCGGCTTCTTGGTGCTGGCTTTCGCAGGCGAGCACGGCATCACCCTCAGTCGAGTTGCGGGTTCCTTGGTCGGCCTTGGTTGGGGAATGTTCTATATTGGTGCCCCAATGGCACTGTCGGAGCGCGTGACCGATGCTGATCGGGGCTTCTGGTTCACTCGTTTCGGAGCCTTCCAGATGGCTGGCATTGGTGGCGGCCCGGTGCTGGTCAATCTCGCGGTCGAGGATTTTGGCCTGGCAAATGAGACGGCATTTCTGCTTGTTGCGCTTGCCGCAATCGTTGCGGGGATATTGCTGGCAGGCTTCGGAAGTAAATCTCCCATCGCGAAACAGGGTCAGGCAATCCGCCCCTGGGTGGGCCATATCATGCGTATCGCACCTTCGCAGACTATCAGGCCGATCCTGATGGTTGGGCTTGGTGCATGTGTGTTCTCCGGCCTGATGAGCTTCCAAAGCTCGCTTGTCGAAGGCACGAAGGCGAATGCCAGTACCTTCTTCATCCTCTATGCGGTGACAGTCGTCGGTGCCCGCATCACCCTGGCTCGTTTTCTTGCAAGACTACCGCAATCCGGCCTGACGATCGGACTGCTGCTGATCATGATTTTGGGGGTGGCGGCCATGTTCGGGGTACATATCCACCCTGCGTTTCAATTCATTTCGGCCATTCTGACGGGCGTAGGTTACGGCTTGGTCTACCCCGTCATCCAGACATGGGCAGTCAACAGCGCTCCGCCAGATCACCGTCATGCTGCGCTAACCTGGTTCGTCCTCTTCTATTTTGTGGGGATATTTGGTTTTCCTGTCCTCGGCGGCTGGATACTGGTCAATTTTGGAAAGGAGGCACTTCTATCGGCGTTGGTGATCGCAGCGCTGTTGGAGCTTGCCTTTGTGGCAAGTGCCGTAACCTACAGGCAAAAGGTTATAGCCCGACAGTGAAAATGCCAGATTACTAGCTAAAGCATGGCTTAGCGATGCCTTGGCCGATGCCGGTATTGGCGCCGGTGACGAGGATGCGCTTGCCCGCGAGGCTGAAGGCGGAAAGGTCGCTCAGGTCCGTCATCCCCTTCGCCTGTTGCCGATCGATGGACCGGTCGTGCCGCGCATGTGGTGGCGCCCCTTCACAGGTGGTAGGCCTTCTTGGCTAGCCCATAGGCCAACTCCCCGGCCAGTTCATGCGCCTCGTCCTCACGCAGCCGATGCTCGGCGACCAGCCGCGCCAGGAACGCGCAGTCGACCCGGCGGGCAACGTCGTGCCTGGCCGGGATCGACGGAAAGGCACGTGTGTCGTCGTTGAAACCGACGGTGTTGTAGAAACCGGCCGTCTCGGTGGTCATCTCGCGGAAACGGCGCATGCCTTCCGGGCTGTCGTGGAACCACCAGGCCGGCCCGAGCTTCAGCGCCGGGTAGACGCCGGCGAGCGGCGCCAACTCGCGCGCATAGCTCGTCTCATCCAGCGTGAAGAGAATAACGGTGAGGTCGCGCTCCAGCCCGACGCAGTCGAGCAGCGGCTTCAGTGCCGTCACATAGTCGGTGCGGGTCGGGATATCGAAGCCCCTGTCGCGGCCGAACTTCTGGAAAACAGCCGGCGAGTGATTGCGCCAGGAGCCCGGATGGATCTGCAGCACCAGGCCGTCCTCGCGGCTCATCTTGGCCATTTCGGTCAGCATCTGGGCGCGGAACAGCCGCCGTTCGCGCTCATCCTGCGAGCCACGGCGGACACGGTTGAAAAGCTCCTCCGCCGCGGCGTCGGAAAGATTGGCGGTCTCGGCGGTCGGATGGCCATGATCGGAAGCGGTTGCGCCGAATTCCTTGAAACAAGCGCGGCGCTTTCGGTGCGCCTCGAGATAGCCGGCCCAGGTGCCGGTATCGCATCCGGTGATTTCGCCGAGCCGATCGAGATTGGCCGAAAACCCTTCGAAGTCGGGATCGACCACGGCGTCCGGGCGGTAAGCGGGGACGACGCGGCCCTTCCAGCCGCTGTCGCGGATCGCTCGGTGCCATTTCAGGTCGTCGAGCGCGCCCTCGGTGGTGGCGACCACCTCGATGTTGAAGCGCTCGAACAGCGCGCGCGGGCGATAGTCGTCGCGCTGGAGCAGCGTGGCGATGGTGTCGTAGTGACGGTCGGCGGTGGCGGAGGTCAGCGGTTCGTCGATGTCGAACAGATGTTCGAGCACATGGTCGAGCCAAAGCCGCGTCGGCGTGCCACGGAAGAGATAGTAATGCTCGGCGAAACGCCGCCAGATCGCGCGGCCGTCGGTCTCAACCGGCGAACCGTCGAGCACCGGCACGCCGAGACCCTCGAGCTGGACGCCCTGGCTGAACAGCATGCGCAAAATGTAGTGGTCCGGCACGATGAGCAGTTGTGCGGGATCCGGAAACGGCTCGTTGAGCGCATACCAGCGTGGGTCGGTGTGACCGTGCGGGCTGACGATGGGCAGGTTTTTCACGCCAGCGTAAAGGGCGCGGGCCAATGCACGCGAATTGGCCTCGGGCGGAAACAACAGATCGGGATCGGTCGGCGCGATCATCGAAACGGCGGCTCCTCCAATGCATGTCACCCGCAAGTGTGCAGCGGTTTCGGGACAACGACTTGCCCTTGGCAAAGCCTGAAGCGCACCGCCGAAATCCGTTTCAGCGCGCTGCGCTTAGGGTCGGGTATCGGTACGGTCGGCCAGGAATGATGTCAACGCGATCGGCCAGCTGCCGCCCTGTTGCGATCGGCTAGCCGCCGCCCCTTGCGGTCAGCAAGCTGCCGTCGTCTGGGGTCGTCAGGCCCCCACCTTCTTGCGACGGTGGGGAACAGGTGATACGCCGCGTGTGCTCCATCGCACAGGACATCGACATGCCGCTTAGCCGAAACATCTCAGCCGTTTTGGTGCCATGAGCAGCGGCCGTCTTTCCGACAGGACGCTGCGGTCCTTGCCAAGCGAGGTTTCGGTCCCGGCCTATGATCGCACCGACATCACGCCCGGCATCGTCCATCTCGGCGTCGGCGCCTTTCACCGCGCCCATCAGGCGGCCTATGTCGACGCCTGCCTGAGCGACGGGGAGAGCGACTGGGGCATCGTCGGCGTCTCGCTGCGCAGCCCCGAGACGCGCGACGCACTGGCGCCGCAGGATGGGCTCTACACGCTGGCAATCAGGGATGGCGCCGGCGAACAGTTGCAGGTCATCGGCTCGATCCAGTCCCTGCTCGTTGCTCCGGAAGATCCAGGCGCGGTGCTCGCCGCGCTGACCGATCCGCGCATCCGCATCGTCACGCTGACAATTACGGAAAAGGCTTATCTTCGAGCCGCCGATGGCACACTCGACAGCGCACACCCCGATATCGCCCACGACCTCGCCAACCCCGCATCGCCGAAGACGGCGCATGGATTTCTCGCCGAGGCACTCGCGCGCCGACGCGCGGCCGGCACGCCACCTTTCACCGTGCTTTGCTGCGACAATCTGCCGGCCAATGGCGCCACCCTGCACCGGCTGCTGATCGAGTTTGCGAAGCTGCGCGATCAACGGCTCATCCGCAAGGATGATGGCGGGCTCGCCCACCAGGGCGATGCCGAGGCCGCTCGCAAGGGCGATGCCGCCCATGCCGACGCAGGCGATCCGCCATTAGCCGGCTATGTCGCCGACGATGTGGCTTTCCCGTCGAGCATGGTCGACCGCATCGTGCCGGCGACCACGGATGCCGACCGGGCGCGCATTGCGCAACAGCTCGGCGTCGAGGACGCATGGCCGGTGATGACCGAGCCGTTTTGCCAATGGGTGATCGAGGACAGGTTCCCGGGAGGGCGGCCGGCCTGGGAGAAATTCGGCGTCACCATGGTCGAGGATGTCGGCCCCTTCGAGGACATGAAGCTCAGGCTGCTCAACGGCGCGCATTCGGGCATCGCCTATCTCGGATTACTCAGCGGCCACGCCACCGTCGACCGCGCCTTTGCCGATCCATCGATCCGGCAGTTCGTGGACAGGCTCTGGGCCGAGGCCATTCCGACGCTGCCGCGGGATGCGGGACTTGACCCGATCCCCTACACGGCCGAGCTCGCCGCGCGCTTTTCCAACACCGCGCTCGCCCACCGCACGGCGCAGATCGCCAATGACGGCAGCCAGAAACTGCCGCAGCGCATCATCGCCTCCACCCTTGCCCGGCTGGAGGCTGGTCTGCTGCCGGAACATTTGTCGCTGGTTGTCGCTGCCTGGATTGCCGCATGCGCCGCGCGCGGCGGGACTTTGCCCGAGGGCCACTTCACCGATCCGCTCGATGCCGCCCTCAATGATCTGTTCGGACGCAATCTGCCGACGGCAACAATGGCCGAGGCCGTGTTCGACCTCGCCGGCTTTGCCAAGGACCATCCGGAACGACAAAGGTTGATCGAGTTTGTCGCCACCCACCTCGTTCATTTCAAGCAAGGTGGCCCGGCACTCGCCTTTGCGGCCCTCGGCAACAAGAGCGGAACGGCCGAATAGCGGTCTCCGCCTGGCATTCGTCAAAAAGCGGGTTGGCGCGACTTCACATTACTCGCCGGCTGAACCGTTCACGACGTGCCGCGCAGCGTAGTCGACACCGTTCGAATTCCAGAACAGGCGCACCGCCTTGCCGAACAAGGAGAAGAGCGGCTAGCCATTTCCGTGAACCGGCTAACCGCTCTGACAAGCCGGGCGGGCTGTCACGCAAACGGAACAAGCGGGCAAACAAAAAAGGCGGGGCAAGCCCCGCTTTCTCAATCTCGTGCCAGATGCCGCAATCAGCCCGGCAGCAGCGCGCCTTCCAGCGTGGTGAGCTGGCTCAGGAACTGCTCGGCGCGGCTGCGCGCCACGTCGTCCTTGGCGTCGGCGGCGTCTTCCTTGGCGTCCTGGATGCGGCGGGCAAGGTCGGCGCGGTCGATGTCGTTGACATGAACCGCCGATTCGGCAAGCAGCGTGCAGCCGGACGGCAGGATGTCGGCGAAACCGCCGAACACGACATAACGGTCTTCCTTGCCGGCGGCAGCCTTGATCGTGACGACGCCGGGCTTGATGGTGGTCATCACCGGCGCGTGCTGCGCCATCACGGTCATTTCGCCTTCGGCGCCCGGAATGACAACGGACTCGACCTGCTCGGAAACGAGCAGCCGCTCCGGCGAGACCAGTTCGAACTTGAAAGCTTCAGCCATATCAATCTAGCAAGTAGGCAGTAGTGAGTAGTCAGTAGGAAGGGTCCAAACGGCCCACGTCGCATCTGCTATTCACTACTCACTATTCACTACTCCCTATTCCCTTGATTACGCCGCTTCAGCCGCCAGGCGCTGTGCCTTCTCGACTGCTTCGTCGATGCCGCCGACCATGTAGAAGGCGGCTTCCGGCAGGTGGTCGTAGTCGCCGGCGCAAAGGCCCTTGAAGCCCTTGATGGTGTCGGCGAGGTCGACCAGCTTGCCCGGCGAACCCGTGAACACTTCGGCGACGAAGAACGGCTGCGACAGGAAGCGCTCGATCTTGCGGGCACGGGCCACGGTCTGCTTGTCCTCTTCCGACAGCTCGTCCATGCCAAGGATCGCGATGATGTCCTGCAGCGACTTGTAGCGTTGCAGGATCGACTGCACCTGGCGGGCGACCTGGTAGTGCTCCTCGCCGACGACCATCGGGTCGAGCATGCGCGAGGTGGAATCCAGCGGATCGACGGCCGGATAGATACCCTTTTCCGAGATCGCGCGGTTGAGCACGGTCGTGGCGTCGAGGTGGGCGAACGAGGTCGCCGGCGCCGGGTCGGTCAAGTCGTCGGCCGGCACGTAGATCGCCTGCACCGAGGTGATCGAGCCCTTGGTCGTCGTCGTGATGCGTTCCTGCAGCGCGCCCATGTCGGTGGCCAGCGTCGGCTGGTAACCCACGGCGGAAGGAATACGGCCGAGCAGCGCCGACACTTCCGAGCCCGCCTGCGTGAAGCGGAAGATGTTGTCGACGAAGAACAGCACGTCCTGGCCCTGATCGCGGAAATATTCTGCGACGGTGAGGCCGGTCAGGCCGACGCGAGCGCGCGCGCCCGGCGGTTCGTTCATCTGGCCGTAGACGAGTGCTGCCTTCGAGCCCTGGCCGCCGCCCTTCTTGTTGACGCCCGATTCGATGAACTCGTGATAGAGGTCGTTGCCTTCGCGGGTGCGCTCGCCGACGCCGGCGAACACCGAGAAGCCGCCATGCGCCTTGGCGACGTTGTTGATCAGTTCCTGGATCAGCACGGTCTTGCCGACGCCGGCGCCGCCGAACAGGCCGATCTTGCCGCCGCGGGCATAGGGTGCCAGCAGATCGAGAACCTTGATGCCGGTGACCAGGATCTGCGCTTCCGTCGACTGGTCGACATAGGCCGGAGCGGGCTGGTGGATGGCGCGCATCTCGATGCCGTCGACCGGACCTTCTTCGTCGACCGGCTCGCCGATGACGTTGATGATGCGGCCGAGCATGCCCGGGCCGACCGGCACGGTGATCGGAGCGCCGGTGTCATAGACGTCCTGGCCGCGCACCAGACCTTCGGTCGAGTCCATGGCAATGCAGCGCACCGTGTTCTCGCCGAGATGCTGGGCAACCTCGAGCACGAGGCGATTGCCGACATTGATTGTCTCGATCGCGTTCAAAATGGCCGGCAGATGATCTTCGAACTGCACGTCGACGACGGCGCCGATGACCTGGCGAACCTTGCCGGCGGCGCCAACCCGTGCCGAAGCGCTCGGCGCCTTCGCTGCGGCGGTCTTCGCCGGAGCCGCCGCCTTGGCCGGAGCGGCCGCCTTCTTTGCCGGAGCGGCTTTCGCGGCTGCCGCCGGAGCCTTTTCCGCCGGTGCCGCCTTGGCGGCGGTCTTCGGAGTAGCTGCTTTCGCCATCGTCTTTGCCCTTTTCGTCTATCTGTTGCTCACGCTGTCCGCTGCGAGGCCATCGACCCCGCGCGGCGCGCTTAGAGCGCCTCGGCGCCCGAAATGATTTCGATCAGTTCCTTGGTGATCTGCGCCTGCCGCTGGCGGTTGTAAGTGATCGACAGCTTGTTGATCATGTCGCCGGCGTTGCGCGTCGCATTGTCCATCGCGCTCATCTTGGCGCCCATCTCGCCGGCCGCGTTTTCAAGCAGCGCCCGGAATATCTGTACAGCGATGTTGCGCGGGATGAGGTCGGAGAGGATCTCGCCCGGCTCCGGCTCGTATTCGTAGACGGCGTTGCCGCCATTGGCCGTCTCGGGAGCAGTCGCCGCCGCGGCCGCGGCCGGGATGATCTGCTGCGCCGTCGGGATCTGGCTGATCACCGACTTGAACTGCGAATAGAACAGCGTGCAGATATCGAAGTCACCCTGGTTGAACAGGTGGATGACCTTGCGCGCGATCGCGTCGGCGTTGACGAAGCCGAGCGTCTTGACCTCGCGCAGGTCGACACGCTCGAGGATCATCGAGCCGTAGTCGCGGCGCAGAATGTCAAAACCCTTCTTGCCGACGCAGATGATCTTGACCTGCTTGCCGTCGGCGAGAAGCCGGCGGATATGGTCGCGGGCAAGGCGCGCGATCTGCGAGTTGAAGCCGCCGCAAAGGCCGCGCTCGGCGGTGCAGACGATGAGCAGATGCACGTCGTCCTTGCCGGTGCCGGTCATCAGCGCCGATGCATCGCCGCCGCCGCCGATCGCCTGGGTGATGTTGGCCAGAACCGCGCCCATGCGCTCGGAATAGGGACGTGCTGCTTCCGCCGCTTCCTGTGCGCGACGCAGCTTCGCCGCGGCGACCATCTGCATCGCCTTGGTGATCTTCTGCGTCGCCTTGACCGAGGCGATACGGTTACGAAGGTCTTTTAACGAAGCCATGCTTCAAACCCGATCCCGTCCGGCTTCGTTCAAGCAAAGGTCTTGGCGAAGGCGTCGATTTCCGCCTTCAGCTTGGCGCGCAGGTCGTCCGACAGCGCCTTCTCCTTGCGGATACCATCGAGCACGTCCTTGCCGGCCGAGCGCATGTGGCTGAGCAGGCCATGCTCGAACTTGCCGACCTGATTGAGGGGCAGCTTGTCGAGATAGCCGTTGACGCCGGCGAAGATCACCGCGACCTGCTCTTCGGTCTTGAGCGGCGAGAACTGCGGCTGCTTGAGCAGCTCGGTCAGGCGCGAGCCGCGGTTGAGCAGGCGCTGCGTGGCGGCGTCGAGATCCGAGCCGAACTGCGCGAAGGCCGCCATTTCGCGGTACTGCGCGAGCTCGCCCTTGATCGAGCCTGCAACCTGCTTCATCGCCTTGATCTGCGCCGACGAGCCGACGCGCGACACCGACAGGCCGACGTTCACCGCCGGGCGGATGCCCTGGAAGAACAGGTTGGTCTCGAGGAAGATCTGGCCGTCGGTGATCGAGATGACGTTGGTCGGGATGTAGGCCGACACGTCGTTGGCCTGCGTCTCGATGATCGGCAGCGCGGTCAGCGAACCATTGCCGTTGTCGTCGTTGAGCTTGGCGGCGCGCTCCAGGAGGCGCGAGTGCAAATAGAAGACGTCGCCCGGATAGGCTTCGCGGCCCGGCGGGCGGCGCAGCAGGAGCGACATCTGGCGGTAGGCGACGGCCTGCTTCGACAGATCGTCATAGCTGATCAGCGCATGCATGCCGTTGTCGCGGAAATATTCGCCCATCGTGCACGCCGTGAACGGCGCCAGGAACTGCATCGGAGCCGGGTCGGACGCGGTGGCTGCGACGATGATCGAATACTCAAGCGCGCCGCGCTCTTCGAGCACTTTCACGAACTGCGCCACGGTCGAGCGCTTCTGGCCGACGGCGACGTAGACGCAGTAGAGCTTCTCCTTCTCCGGGCCGTTGTCGTGCACGGATTTCTGGTTCAGCATCGTGTCCAGGATGATGGCGGTCTTGCCGGTCTGGCGGTCGCCGATGACCAGCTCACGCTGGCCGCGGCCGACCGGGATCAGCGCATCGATGGCCTTGAGGCCGGTCGACATCGGCTCGTTCACCGACTTGCGCGGAATGATGCCGGGCGCCTTGACGTCGACGCGCTTGCGCTCGGTCGCCTTGATCGGACCCTTGCCGTCGATCGGGTTGCCGAGCGCGTCGACGACGCGGCCGAGCAGGCCCATGCCGACAGGCGCGTCCACGATGGCGCCGGTGCGCTTGACGGTATCGCCTTCCTTGATGTCGCGGTCGTTGCCGAAGATGACGACGCCGACATTGTCGGCTTCGAGGTTGAGCGCCATGCCGCGGATGCCGCCGGGGAACTCGACCATTTCACCGGCCTGGACATTGTCGAGGCCGTAGACGCGGGCAATGCCGTCACCGACGGACAGAACCTGACCGACTTCGGAGACCTCGGCCTCCTTGCCGAAATTCTTGATCTGGTCTTTCAGAATTGCGGAAATTTCCGCGGCGCGGATGTCCATCAGCCGACCTCTTTCAGTGCAAGCTTGAGCGAATTGAGTTTGGTTTTGAGCGACGTATCGATCTGGCGCGAGCCCATCTTGACGATCAGCCCGCCGAGCAGCGACGGATCGACGGTCATGGCGATGGCCACGTCCTTGCCGGCGATGCCCTTCAGCGCCGCCTTGAGTTCAGTCTGCTGCGCGTCCGTCAGCGCATGCGCCGAGGTGACCTCGGCGGATGCCTCGCCGCGATGGTCGGCGGCGATCTGGCGGAATGCCTTGATCATGCCGGGCACCGCGAACAGGCGGCGGTTCTTGGCCACGACGCGCAGGAAATTGCCGACCAGTCCGGTGATGTTGGCCTTGACGGCGATGGCGGCGATGGCCTTTGCCTGGTCTTCGCTGGAAAACACCGGGCTGTTGATCAGCCGGGAGAGATCGTCGCTGCCATTGAGCATCGCCTCGAAGCTGGCGAGGTCGGCCTCGACCTTGGCGACCGAATTGTCCTGCAGCGCGAGCTCGAACAGCGAGCCTGCATAGCGTTCTGCGACAGCTGAGATTGGCGATGACGATTGGGCCACGGACCGTCTTTTCTCTTGTCTGACAGGCCGCAGATTGTTGGCGCGAGCGAAAACTCTGGCTAAATCTTTGACCTTACTGCATTTTTCCAAGCACGGAGGCGCGGCTTCCGCTATCCCCGGTCGAAAGTCGATTGCCGTCTAGCACAGGCCTTTTAAGACCGCAATGCATCGTCCGGCATGCTTTTTAGGCACTTTTGTCGCATCAGGCGGCGAAGGCCAACCCTAAGCGCAGGATTAGTTACGAATTCACGGCACGAAGCCGAAGGCAAAGGCCAGCGGCAACGCCGCCAGCGCCAATTCAACCACGATGGAGGCCCAGTTGAAAGGGGTGTTGGCGCCGTCCGACATCATCGACAGCAGCCGGCCGAAAGCCGTGAACAGCCAGGAGAAGCCAAGCGCCATGTAGAGCAGCGGCTGCGCCAGAAGGATGCAGCACAGGCTGACCCCGAGATAGAAGCCCGACATGCGGCCGCGTCCCTCGGCGATCGCCGCCGCTTTCTCCGGCCTTGGCTGCAGGCGCAGCACCCGAAAGGCAAGCCCCGGCGCCAGGAACAGGAAAAGCCCGAGAGCCAGGGTGACGATGGCGCTCGACCACGCCAGCCATTCGCCCTGGCTCGCTGGCCACGGAAATGCAAACTCCATATGTCCCCCCAATGTTTCTTGGTCTGAAACAGCGGCATTCTAGCGAGGGAATGAAAGCGCGCCAGCGGACGGCGCTCACATTAGGAATGACGCATCAGGAGAGCGCGAAATCGACCGCGGCCTCGGCATGGATGCGCGTTGTATCGAACACCGGTACGTCGAAATCGCCCTGTCCGATCAGCATGGTGATCTCGGTGCAGCCCATGATGACGCCGTCCACCCGACCGGTGCGCCGCATCCGGCCGACTTCATCGAGGTAGGCGGATTTCGATTCGGGTTTGACGATGCCCTGGCAGAGCTCGTCATAGATCACATTATGCACCATGTCGCGGCCGGCCTGGTCCGGCACCACGGGCTCAAGGCCGTATTTGTCGGCCAGACGGCCCTTGTAGAAATCCTGCTCCATGGTGAAGCGTGTCGCGAGCAGCGCCGGTCGCTTCACGCCTGCGTCGGCGACGGCGCGCGCCGTCGCATCGGCGATATGGATGAGCGGCACAGATACTGCCGCCTGCACCGCGTCGGCCAGCTTGTGCATCGTGTTGGTGCAGATCACCAGGCCCTCGGCGCCGCCCGCCTCCAGCCTGCGCGCGGCTTCCACCAGAAGGGCGCCCGCGCCTTCCCAGTCGCCGGCATGCTGCCGTTCGGCGATCTCGGCGAAGTCGAACGACCACAACAAGAGCTTCGCCGAGTGCAGTCCGCCCAGCCGCTCGCGCACGATCTCGTTGAGCAGGCGATAATAGATCGCCGTCGATTCCCAGCTCATGCCGCCGATAAGGCCGAGGGTTTTCATAAGGACTTGTTCCTTTCCTATGCAATCTCTATATTGTGACCACATGAGACTACAAGGAGGCCACCTATGAAAACCGTCCAGCTTCGGGAGGCCAAGGCAGGGCTCTCGGCACTTGTCGAGGCCGCAGGAAACGGTGAGCCTACTACCATCACCAGGCATGGCAAAGCGATTGCCATGGTTGTTCCGATTGATGAGGGACGAAAGCTTTATCCGCAGGGCGGCCAAAAAGCCTTTGTCGACTTCCTACTTCAGTATCCCGGCGGTATCGAGCTTGAACGAAACCAATCCCCGTCGCGGGATGTCGAGCTTTGACTGACTATCTGCTCGACACGTCTTTCGTTTCCGCTTTTGCACCAGGTCGCGTGCCGCTCTCCGTGGCAGTCCAGAAATGGATCGCCGAACAACGCCTGCATGGCTCTTGGCATCTGTCATCCATAGTGGTTTTGGAGCTGGAGCGAGGCATAGCGAAGCTCAAGCGTACCGGCGCGCATGCCAAGGCGGAGCGCATAAGCGCCTGGTTCGAAAGATTGCTGGCTGAGTTCGACCAACGGATTTTGCCCATTGATTTAGTGGTCGCGCGAGAGGCGGGACAACTCGAGGAAGCGGCTATCGCCAGAGGTTTCAATCCCGGTCTGGCGGATGTTTTGATTGCCGCCACGGCTCGTCTGAACGCACTGGCAGTGTTGACGGCCAACGTTCGGCATTTTGCGGTTCTTGAGGTGCCTTACCTTAATCCGTTCGCCGAGAATGGACCGAAGGCGTAACGGCGCTACAAAAAGCTCTGCGGGTCGATGTCGACCTGCACCCTGACCGAGCCGCGCAGCTTCGGCCCCTCGGCCAGCATGGCGCGGATGAAGCCTTGTATGTCGGCGCGCCGCTCGCCTTGCACCAGCAGGCGGAAGCGGTGGCGACCGCCGATCAGCGACAGCGGTGCCTCGGCCGGGCCGAGCACGAAAAGATCGGAGGCGGTGGGCGCGGCACGGCGCAAGCCGCGCGCATGGCCCTCGGCCTCGCCTCGCGTCGCGGCACTGACGATGATGCCTGCGAGCCGGCCGAAAGGCGGCAGCGCCGCTCGCTCGCGCTCGGCGATCTCGCGTTCGTAAAAGGCCTCCGAATCGCCCGAGACGATCGCCCGCATCACGGGATGGTCCGGCTGGTAGGTCTGTAAGAGGCCGAGGCTCTTCTTGCCCGTGCGGCCGGCGCGCCCCGTCACCTGGCTTAGCAGCTGGAAAGTGCGCTCGGCGGCGCGCGGATCGCCGTTGGCCAATCCGAGATCCGCGTCGACGACGCCGACCAGCGTCATGCCGGGAAAATTGTGGCCCTTGGCGACGAGCTGCGTGCCGATGACGATGTCGGCCTCGCCATTGGCGACGGCCTCCAGCTCAAGCCTCAGCCGCCGAACGCCGCCCAGAATATCCGACGACAGCACGATGGTGCGGGCATCCGGGAAATGGCCAACCACTTCCTCGGCGATGCGCTCGACGCCCGGACCGCAGGCCACCAGATGGTCGAGCGTACCGCATTCCGGGCAGGCTTCGGGGCGTCGTTCGTTGTGGCCGCAATGGTGGCAGACGAGCTGGCCGCGAAACCGGTGCTCGACCAGCCAGGCCGAGCAGACCGGGCAGCCGAAGCGATGGCCGCAGACGCGGCAGAGCGTCAGCGGCGCATAGCCGCGCCGGTTGAGGAAGAGCAGCGACTGCTCTTGTCTCTCCAGCGTGCGCTGCATCTGCTCCAGAAGGAGAGGCGACAGGAAGCCGCCGCGCGCCGGCGGTGAACGCCGCATGTCGATCGACTTCAGGTCCGGGAGTGCTGCCTCGGCGAAACGCGACGACAGCACCGCCCGGTCATAGCGACCCTGGCTGGCGTTGACCCGGCTTTCCACCGACGGCGTCGCCGAGGCAAGCACGACCGGGAAGGTGCCGATATGGCCGCGCACCACCGCCATGTCGCGCGCATTGTAGAAGACGCGGTCCTCCTGCTTGTAGGCAGGGTCGTGTTCCTCGTCGACGACGATCAGGCCGAGTTCCTTGAACGGCAGGAACAGCGCCGAGCGCGCGCCGGCGACGACGCGCACCCCGCCTTCGGCCACCTGCCGCCAGACGCGCTCACGCATCCGGGGCGGCAGGTCGGAATGCCACTCCCCCGGCTTGGCGCCGAACCGGTCCTGGAACCGTTCGAGGAAAGCATGTGTCAGGGCGATCTCCGGCAACAGGATCAGCACCTGCTTGCCCTTGTCGAGTGCCGCCGCCACCGCTTCGAAATAGACTTCCGTCTTGCCGGATCCGGTGACGCCGTCGAGGAGGGTGACATTGAAGGTGTCGGCCGCGATCGCCGCGCGCAGCTTCTCTGCCGCAACGTTCTGATCCGGCATCAGCTCCGGCGCGGCATGGCTGGTGTCCGGTGCCGCCACCACCGGACGCGGCGGGATCCTCACCGTCTCGAACACGCCCTGCGCCCTTAGGCCGTCGATGACGGTCGAGGACACGCCAGCCGCGTGCGCCAGTCCCGAGCGCGTCCAGGCCAGCCCGCCTTCGGCCGTCTCCAGCACGCGTCGCCGCGCATCGGTCAGCCGATCGGGCTCGGCCAGCGTGCGCTGCAATCCTTCGATCCATGGCTCCGGATCGAAAGCCTCGGGGGCTCTGAGCAGCATGCGCGCCACCATGCCGGGAGCCGACAACGTGTATTGCGCGATCCAGTCGACAAAACGGCGCATCGCCCTGTCGATCGGCGGGCAATCGAAGACCGCTTCGATCGGCCGCAGCTTCCTGGCATCGACCGTCTCGACCGCGCCGTCCCAGACGATGCCCGCGACCTGGCGTGGCCCGAGCGGCACGCGCACGATCGAGCCCGGCACCACGCGCATGCCCGGCGGCACGGCATAGGTGTAGGGCCGTTCGGCCGGCATCGGCACCAGCACCGGTGCGGCCGCGACAAAGGGCGAATCTTCCATCATCGGGCGTGACCTTGCCCCGACTTTGCTCTAGATCAAAGGGGACCCTCGCATCTGCCTGGCCGGTGCCAGGCAATCCCCAAGGAGACAGCTATGAAGTTTTTTGTCGATACCGCCGACATCAAGGAGATCAAGGAACTGAACGACCTGGGGCTGCTCGATGGCGTCACCACCAACCCATCCCTGATCCTGAAATCGGGCGGCAAGATCTCCGAAGTCACCAAGCAGATCTGCGACATCGTCGAAGGCCCGGTCTCGGCCGAGGTCGTGGCGACCGAGTTCAAGGACATGATGGGCGAGGCCGAGGTGCTGGCCAAGATCGCGCCGAATGTCTGCATCAAGGTGCCGCTGACGCTGGACGGCTTGAAGGCCTGCAAGACGATCCGCACCGAGATGAAGCGCATGGTGAACGTCACGCTCTGCTTCTCGGCCAACCAGGCGCTGCTTGCCGCCAAGGCCGGTGCCTCCTTCATCTCGCCCTTCGTCGGCCGCATCGACGACACCGGCTCGGACGGCATGGAGCTGATCTCGGAAATCCGCACCATCTACGACAATTACGATTTCAAGACCGAGATCCTGACGGCTTCGGTGCGCACGGTGAACCATGTCAAGCAGGCCGCGCTGATCGGCGCCGATGTCATCACCGCGCCGCCGGCAACGCTGAAGGCGCTGGTCAACCATCCGCTGACCGACAAGGGTCTTGCCGCCTTCCTCGCCGACTGGGCCAAGACCGGCCAGAAGATCGGCTAAGGCTAGACCGAACAATAAAAGAAAAGGCCGGGTGACCGGCCTTTTTCTTTTCTGAAGATGCGACGGCGCTTTGACGATGCGAGCGCCGCTACCCGACCTTCTTGCCGTGCTTTGTCAGGTCCTGGGCGATCGAAAGCCGCAACAGGTCGGCCAGTTCGCGCGCGGCACGGTTCTCGGCGTCGATCTGCGCGCGGTAGGCCGCGAATTCCTGGCGCGGCCGGTCGAACGACGACGGGATCGAACGCTTGCCGACGGCAATCACCGTGTTGGTCGCGGTATCCCGCAGCACATAATTGGCGGTCAGCGTCACCGTGCCCGCCGTCGGCTCGTCTTCCTCGGTCTGCACCTGCACGATGGCCGCCGATTCGACGAGCTCGGTGACGCCGAGGTCGAGCGTGTAGGCCGGTGAAGCGGGCTCGCCCGAGCCTTGCCCGAAGGCGAAGATCAGATTGTTGCGCACCTGCTGCGCGTAGCGCGTCTTGACCGGCTTGATCGAGATCGAGGCAAGCTCGGCGGACGCGCTGAGCTGCGATCCGGGCGACAGCGGCTGGTTGGAATAGAGCGGCCGCACCGTGCAGGCCGAGACCAGCGCCAGAACGGCGACCATGCCGCAGATCGCCAAGCGGCCGCGCAGGCGGGCCGCTTCTGACTTCACCGGATCAGGCAACGACATTGACGATCCTCTGCGGGACGATGATCACCTTGCGCGGAGCCTTACCTTCCAGTGCTTTTTGCACGAAGTCGAGGGCCAGCACCGCTTTTTCGACGGCACCTTGATCCGCGTCGCGGGCAATTGTCAAATCCCCGCGCTTCTTGCCGTTGACCTGCACCGGCAGCACGATCTCGTTGTCGACGACCAGCGCCGGATCGTAGACCGGCCAGGGTCGCTCGGCGACCATCTCGGTGCCGCCCAGCGCCTGCCAGCATTCCTCCGCCAGATGCGGCATGACCGGCGCGATGATGTGCACCAGGATCTCCACCGCCTCGCGGCAGGCGCTCTTCAGCACCGCGTCGGCCTTGCCTTCGGCAACGTCGTTGAGCGGCGTCGCCAGCACATTGGCGAGCTCATAGATGCGGGCGATCGCGCGGTTGAAGCCGAGCTTCTCGATGTCCTCGCCGACCGCCTTCAGGATCTTGTGCGCTGCCTTGGAAACGGCGCCCGCCTCGCCATCCTTCGCCGCCGCGGGCTTGACGCCGGGAAGCGATTCGGCCGCGATCTGCACCAGGCGCCAGATGCGCTGCACGAAACGGTGCGCGCCGGCGGCCCCATCGTCGGTCCATTCGACATCGCGCTCCGGCGGCGAGTCCGACAGCATGAACCAGCGCGCCGTGTCGGCGCCGTAGCCGTCGGTGATCTCTTCCGGGCTCACCGTGTTCTTCTTCGACTTCGACATCTTCTCCAGCGCGCCGACCGTCGCCTCTTCGCCGGTGGTGATCTCGACGGCGCGGCGCTTGCCGCCAACGTCCTCGAGCCTGACCTCGCTCGGCGAAAGCCAGCGTCCATTGTTGGACGGGCCGCCGACACGGTAGGTCTCGTGCACCACCATGCCTTGCGTGAACAGGCCCTTGAACGGCTCGGCCAGATTGAGGTGACCGGTCTCGCGCATGGCGCGGGTGAAGAAGCGCGAATAGAGCAGATGCAGGATCGCGTGCTCGATGCCGCCGATATACTGATCGACCGCCAGCCATTCGTCGGCCGCTTTCGGCTCGGTCGGCTCATTCGCCCAGGGCGCGGTGAAGCGCGCGAAATACCACGACGAATCGACGAAGGTATCCATCGTGTCGGTCTCGCGCCGCGCATCGCGGCCGCATTGCGGGCATTTCACATGCCGCCAGGTCGGATGACGGTCGAGCGGATTGCCCGGACGGTCGAACTCGATGTCGTCGGGCAGTTTCACCGGCAGGTCGGCCTTCGGCACGGGGACGACGCCGCAGGCTTCGCAATGGATCATCGGGATAGGGCAGCCCCAGTAGCGCTGGCGCGAAATGCCCCAGTCGCGCAGGCGGAAATTCACCTTGCGCTCCGCCATCGGCCGGCCGCCGATCGTCTTTTCTTCCAACAGCTTCGCCACTTCGTCAAAAGCCCTCTCGGGCTTCATGCCGTCGAGGAAGCGCGAATTGATCATCACGCCGTCGTCGACATAGGCCTCCTCGATGATCTGGAAGGTCTTGGCATCGCCGTCTTCCGGCATCACCACCGGGATCACCGGCAGGCCGTATTTGTTGGCGAAATCGAGGTCGCGCTGGTCGCCCGACGGGCAGCCGAAAATGGCGCCGGTGCCATATTCCATCAGCACGAAATTGGCGACATAGACCGGCAGCGTCCAGTTCTCGTCGAACGGGTGGACGACACGGATGCCGGTGTCGAAGCCTTTCTTCTCGGCGGTCTCGAGCGCCGCCACCGACGTGCCCATGTGACGCACTTCCTCGATGAACTTCGCCAGCTCGAAATTGGTCTCGGCGGCTTTCCTGGCCAGCGGATGGTCGGCGGCGACCGCCATGAAGGAAGCGCCGAAGATAGTGTCGGGCCGGGTCGTGTAGACTTCCAGCTCATGCGTGTCGCCAACCGGTGCCGCCAGCGGCCAGCGGATCAGCAGCCCTTCGGAGCGGCCGATCCAGTTGTGCTGCATCAGCTTGACCTTCTCCGGCCACTCCTCGAGCCGGTTGAGCGAGTCCAGCAGGTCCTGCGCGAAGTCGGTGATCTTGAAGAACCACTGCGTCAGCTCGCGCTGCTCGACCAGCGCGCCCGAGCGCCAGCCGCGACCGTCGATGACCTGCTCGTTGGCAAGCACGGTCATGTCCTCCGGGTCCCAGTTGACCTTGGAGGATTTGCGCGTGACCAGCCCCTTCTCGACAAAGTCGAGGAACAGCATCTGCTGGCGGTGGTAATAGTCGACGTCGCAAGTGGCGAATTCGCGCGCCCAGTCGAGCGACAGGCCCATCATCTTGAGCTGCTCGCGCATGACAGCGATGTTCTCGTAGGTCCAGTCCTTGGGATGGACCTTGTTCTGCATGGCGGCGTTTTCGGCCGGCATGCCGAAAGCGTCCCAGCCCATCGGATGCAGCACGTTGAAGCCCTTGGCGCGCTTGTAGCGCGCAACCACGTCGCCCATCGTGTAGTTGCGGGTGTGGCCGATATGGATCTTGCCCGACGGATAGGGGAACATCTCGAGCACGTAGTATTTCGGCTTCGGGTCGTCGTTGCTGGCCTCGAACAGCTTCTTTTCGGCCCAGGCCTTCTGCCATTTGGGCTCTGACGTGCGCGGATTGTAACGTTCGGTTGCCATCGGATGTTTTTCACTTAAAAGCAGGCACGGGGGCGCCGGACCGGGCCGGCGGCCAAGGAAATGTCGTCGCGGTGTTCACCATGGATTGCCGGACCCGTCAACTGCGGCGAGCCGGCGCCCGCGTGAAAACCATAGGCAGGATATAGGCATGACGAGCGCCGTAGAGCAGCTTCACGCGGTCAAGGCGAAGATCGCAAGCGCCGAACGCGAGGCAAGGCGCGAGCCCGGCGCCGTCACGCTGGTCGCGGTTTCGAAAACCTTCGACGCTGAAGATATCCGCCCTGTGATCGAGGCTGGCCAGCGGATCTTCG
Organism: Mesorhizobium sp. Arg314; assembly: GCF_053714275.1. Taxonomy (NCBI): domain Bacteria; kingdom Pseudomonadati; phylum Pseudomonadota; class Alphaproteobacteria; order Hyphomicrobiales; family Phyllobacteriaceae; genus Mesorhizobium; species Mesorhizobium sp. Arg314. The sequence goes on from NZ_JBSKBP010000007.1 coordinate 34,570, forward strand.
GCGAGAACCGCGTGCAGGAAGCGCAGGGCAAATGGCCGGTGCTAAGAGAAGCATTCCCGGATATCGAGCTGCATCTGATCGGCCCCCTGCAATCCAACAAGGCGAAGGAGGCCGTCGCGCTGTTCGATGTCGTCGAAACCGTCGACCGCGAAAAGATCGCCGCCGAGCTCGCCAAGGAGATCGTCCGGCAGGGCCGCTCGCCAAAACTCTATGTCCAGGTCAACACCGGTTCCGAGCCGCAAAAAGCCGGCATCGAACCGCGCGAGGCGGTAGCCTTCGTCAAGCGCTGTCGCGATGTGCATGGCCTCGCGATCGAAGGCCTGATGTGCATTCCGCCGGCCGACGAAAATCCCGGCCCGCATTTCGCGCTGCTCGAACAGCTCGCGCGCGAGGCCGGCGTCGAAAAACTGTCGATGGGCATGTCCGGCGACTACGAGACGGCCATAGCCTTCGGCGCGACCAGCGTTCGGGTGGGCTCGGCGATCTTCGGCAGCCGGTAAGTCCGCAGCACCGTCGCCCACTGGCGTTGATTGATAATTTGCAGCTGCTGCCATATATCTAGCCAAGCTAGCTAGGAGCTGCACATGAACTGGCATCTTCAGGACGCAAAGAACAATTTTTCGAAAGTGGTCCAGCGGGCGCGAACCGAAGGGCCGCAAACCGTAACGCTTCGCGGCGAACGGGCAGCGGTCGTGCTGTCCGTAGAGGACTACGATCGCCTAGCCGGGAAGAAGAAATCGCTCGTCGAGTATCTTTTGAGCGGTCCCGGCTGGGACGATGAATTTGACAAGGAAATCAACCGCCGCTCCGATACGATGATCCGAGATATCGATCTCTGATGTATTTGCTGGACACGAAATTTGTCTCGGACGTGCAAAGGCGGCTACCGATGCCTACCGCCTGGTTAGCGTCAATCGATCCTGCGTCGATCAGCCTTAGCGTCATTACCCTCGGTGAGATCGAGCGGGGAATCGTCAAACAGCGTAAGGTCGACCCGGAAAGGGCGGCTCGCCTTGATATCTGGCTGCGAGAGTTGCGAAGAGATACCGCAGACCGCATTCTTCCTGTCACCGAAGAGATTGCGTTGGCATGGGGCCGCATCACCGCAGGTCGCACACGAGGCAGCGCGGACACCCTCGTAGCGGCGACAGCTCTCGTCCACGACCTCATCGTGGTTACGCGCAATGTCGCTGATTTTGAGGATACTGGCGTCACTGTGCTCAATCCCTGGGAGGCTTAGCCCCACCGCCTGCGACCTGCGGCGGCGGCCCACAGCTCTCTTCGGCCAGTCCCCGCAGAAGCGATCCCGGCTCGGCGCTTCGTCACGATCCCGTGACGGAAGAGCCTGCCAGGCGATTATGTAGCGGTTGGAGCTTGAAACGAAACGCCCCGTTCCTATTTCCCTGTTGTCTTCCAAACTTCTTCGGGGAATCCCACCATGCGCTATAACCAGCTCGGCAACACCGGCCTGTTCGTATCCGAACTCTGCCTAGGCACCATGACCTTCGGCGCCGCCGGCGAGAATGCTCAATGGGGCCTGATCGCCAGCCTCGACCAGAAAGGCGTGAACCAGATCGTCGGCCGCTCGATCGCCGCCGGGGTCAATTTCTTCGACACGGCCGATGTCTATTCCTTCGGCCAGTCCGAGCAACTGCTCGGCCAGTCGCTCAAGGACCTCGGCATCAGGCGTTCGGATGTCATCGTCGCCACCAAGGTGCATGGCGCCATGGGCAGCGGGCCAAACGAGCGCGGCTCCTCCCGCGGCCACATCATGGATTCCGTCGACAGCAGCCTGGAGCGGCTGCAGACCGACCATATCGACCTTTACCAGCTGCACGGCACCGACACCGTGACGCCGATCGACGAGACGCTGCGCGCGCTCGACGATCTCGTCGCCAGCGGCAAGGTGCGCTATGTCGGCGTCTCCAACTGGCAGGCCTGGCGCATCGCCAAGGCGCTAGGCATTGCCGACCGCAAAGGCTTTGCCCGCTTCGAGACCATCCAGTCCTATTACTCGATCGCCGGCCGCGATCTCGAGCGTGAGATCGTGCCGCTGGTCAATGAAGAGAAGCTTGGCCTGATGGTCTGGTCGCCGATGGCTGGCGGGCTGCTCTCCGGCAAATACGGCCCGGGCGCGCCCGGTAATGGCGAGGGCCGCCGCGCCTCCTTCAACTTCCCGCCGGTCAACGAGGACCGCGCCTGGGCGGCGGTTGCCGTCATGCGCGAGGTCGCCAGCAAGCACGATGTCAGCGTCGCCACGGTGGCGCTGGGCTATGTGCTGGCCAAGCCATTCGTGATGAGCGTCATCATCGGCGCCAGCCGCATGGACCAACTCGAGCAGAACCTGGCCGCGACCGGTTTGAAGCTCGACGCCGACGACCTCGCCAGGCTCGATGAGGTGAGCGCGTTGCCCGCCGAATATCCCGGCTGGATGCTGGAGCGGCAGGGCGCCGGACGACGGCCGGCGCCTTTCGTGCCGAAGGCGTGATCGTCTTTGAGTTAGGCCGACTTTCGGGAGCCGCGTGTCCCTTGGATGCGCGGCTTTTCCTTTCAAAGACGAACAGTCTCCGCAAGAAAGTCGAGGAACGCCCTGACGCGCGCCGGCAGGTGCTTGCCCTGGCCGACATAGACCGCATGCGTCTGCTCCTCGTCGCCGGGATTGAACGCTTCCAGCAACTGCACAAGCCGCCCGGCGGCGATATCGGGCTCGACGTGCCAGCGTGCCAGCCTCGCGATGCCCGCTCCCGCCAATGTCGTAAGCCGCATCGCTTCGCCGTCGCTGACCATCGCGTTGCCGGCGATCGGGATCATGATCGGCGCACCTTTCGCATCCACGAATGGCAGGCCGTCGATATGCCGCACGAAGCCGAAAGCGAGCAGATTGTGGCTGGTCAATTCGGCCGGCGTCCGCGGCGTGCCGCGCGCTTCGAGATAAGCGGGTGCCGCGACCACCACCATCCGGCTCTGACCGAGCTTGCGCGCCACCAGCCGTGACTCGCGCAGCGGGCCGGCGCGGATGGCGACGTCGGCGCGCTCCTCCATCAGGTCGATGACGCTGTCGGTCAGCACCGTCTCGACGGAGATTTCAGGGTAGCGTTCGAGGAAGCGCGGCAACAGCGACATCAGCCGGTGCTGGCCGAACGGCACATAGGAGTTGACCCTCAGCCTGCCGCGCGGTGCCGCGCCCGCCGCGGCTTCGCGCTCGGCCGCATCGAGATCGGCGAGGATCCGCACGCCGCTGTCGTAAAAAACGGTTCCCTCGGGCGTCAGTTGCAGCCGGCGTGTCGAGCGGCTGATGAGCCGTGCGCCAAGCCGCGCCTCGAGCCGCGCGATCAGCTTGCTCACCGCCGACGGCGTCATGCGCAGCGCCCGCGCCGCTGCCGAGAAGCTGCCCGCCTCGACCACGCGGACGAACACTTCGATCTCGCCGGAACGGTTGATTTCGGGCCTTGCCATTCGTGAATCTATTTCACAGAAAATATGCCCAATGCAAGGCTGGTTCACAGCTCGGCGGATCACGATCTTTCCGGTCGGGGCGCGGGATTGGGCGTCCCTTTCCTGATCAACTGGACCGCAGCCATGCCTCTCGCTCTTTACGCCCTCACCGCTGGCGCCTTCGGCATCGGCGTCACCGAATTCGTCATCATGGGCCTGCTGCTCGATGTCAGCGCCGATCTCGGCGTCTCGATCTCGGCGGCGGGCCTGCTCATTTCCGGCTATGCGCTTGGCGTCGTCGTCGGCGCGCCGCTGCTTGGAGCGCTCACCGGCCGCTTGCCGCGCAAGACGTTGCTGCTTGCCCTGATGGTGGTCTTCACCATCGGCAACCTCGCCTGTGCGCTGGCGCCCGACTACTGGACGCTGATGGCCGCGCGTGTGCTCACCGCTTTCGCCCACGCCTCCTTCTTCGGTGTCGGCTCGGTCGTCGCCACCGGCCTGGTCGCACCCAACAGGAAGGCCTCGGCCATCGCGCTGATGTTCACCGGCCTCACCGTCGCCAACATCCTCGGCGTGCCGTTCGGCACCTGGCTTGGCCAGGCCTATGGCTGGCGCTCCACCTTCCTCGCCGTCACGCTGGTCGGCGTCATCGCCTTTGCCGTGATCGCGCTGCTGGTGCCGCGCGACGAACCGGCAGCAGTGGACGAGGAGGTGAGCTCCGAAGGCACGCTCGCCGTGCTCGGCCGCCGGCCGGTGCTGCTCGGCCTCTTGACCACGGTGCTGAGCTGGGTCGGCGTCTTTGCCGCCTTCACCTATCTGGCGCCGATCCTCACCCGCGTCACAGGCTTTTCCGAAGCCGCCGTGTCGCCGATCCTGCTCGTCTTCGGCGGCGGGCTGGTCGCCGGCAACCTGCTTGGCGGACGCCTCGCCGACCGCCATCTGGTGCCGACGGTCATCGGCACGCTGGTCGCGCTGTCGGCGGCGCTGTTCGTCATGACCGCCGCGATCCATCAGCCTATCGCGGCGATCGTCGCCGTCGGCCTGCTCGGCGCGGCCGCCTTCGCCACCGTCGCGCCGCTGCAGATGTGGGTGCTGGAGAAGGCCAAGGGTGCCGGCCAGGGCCTGGCCTCCTCCTTCAACATTGCCGCCTTCAATCTCGGCAACGCCATCGGCGCCTGGCTCGGCGGCTTCGTCATCGACCACGGCCCCGGCCTCGGCGCCGTCCCCCTCGTTGCCGGCCTGGTGCCACTCGCCGCGCTCGGCGTGGTGCTCATGGCGCTGCGGCTCGAACGCGGCCGAGCGATCGGCAAGCCGGTCACGGCGCAGTGCTGATCGGCCGAATTCCGCCTTCCACATCCTAAGGAGAAAAATCATGGACTATCGACCTCTCGGCGCTTCCGGCCTGAAGGTGCCGGCACTTTCCTTCGGCGCCGGAACCTTCGGCGGCTCCGGCCCGCTGTTCAGCCACTGGGGCAACAGCGACGCGAAGGAGGCGCGCCGGCTGGTCGACATCTGCCTGGAGGCAGGTGTCAATCTCTTCGACACCGCCGACGTCTATTCCAACGGCGCGTCGGAGGCGGTGCTGGGCGAGGCCGTCAAGGGCCGTCGCGACGCAGTGCTGATCTCGACCAAGACCGCGCTGCCGATGGGCGACGGCCCGGCCGACTGGGGCTCGTCCCGTTCGCGGCTGATCCGCTCCGTCGACGCGGCGCTGAAGCGCCTCGGCACCGACTATATCGATCTGCTGCAGCTTCATGCCTTCGACGCCTCGACGCCGGTCGAGGAAGTGCTGTCGACGTTTGATCACCTCGTGCGCTCCGGCAAGCTGCGCTATGTCGGCGTCTCCAATTTCTCCGGCTGGCAGGTGATGAAGTCGCTCGCCCTCGCCGAAAAGCGCGGCTACCCGCGCTACGTCGCCCACCAGGTCTACTATTCGCTGGTCGGCCGCGACTATGAGTGGGACCTGATGCCGCTTGGCCTCGACCAGAGCGTCGGCGCGCTGGTGTGGAGCCCGCTCGGCTGGGGCCGGCTGACCGGCAAGATCCGCCGCGGACAACCCTTGCCGGAGAAGAGCCGGCTGCACGACACCGCGAGCTTTGGCCCACCTGTCGAGGACGAGCATCTCTTCAAGGTGATCGATGCGCTCGAAGCGGTCGCCGCCGAGACCGGCAAGACCGTGCCGCAGGTCGCCATCAACTGGCTCTTGCGGCGGCCGACCGTGTCGTCGGTCATCATCGGCGCGCGCAACGAGGAGCAGTTGCGGCAGAACCTCGGCGCTGTCGGCTGGACGTTGACGCCGGAGCAGATCAAGGCGCTCGATGAAGCGAGCGCGGTGACGGCGCCCTATCCCTACTTCCCTTATCGGCGCCAGGAAGGCTTCGCCCGGCTGAACCCGCCGGCGGTGTGAGGCGCCGGCGCTGAAGCTGCCAATCTCCCCCGCAAAAGGGGGAGATCAGCTATTCCGCCGCTCAGTGAAGTACGAACTCGCCATCCACCTTCCGCCACTCGTTCGGCGCGATCAGCTTCTGGTGCGTATAGGTCACCGAATGCAGCGGCCCGTCGAGCTTCGTCTTCCAGAATTCGATAAAGCGGATCAGCACCGGGAACGTCGGCGCGATGTCGTAGTCCTGCCAGATGAAGCTTTGCAGCAAATGCGGGTGGTCGGGAAAGTGATAGAGGATCTTGGCCGTGGTCAGCCCATAGCCTCTGAGCATCAGGTCCATTTCGGAATGATCGCGCATTGCAGCCCCCAGATTTGATTCTCCTTTCCTCCCAACACGAAATTGTGCGCGCTATTGCTTACTCGTCTATTGATATTCTAGTGATCGCCTTCGGTTTTGTCACGAAAAAACATATGCTTAGCAGCGACCGCAGTCGACTGCTGACAGCATTTCGCAGTTGCCCCTGCGTCATCCCGCCGCGCGAATCCAACGTCTAATATTGCCGTCACGGCGGAACTGTTAATAATGCCCGCGAATTCGTGGCCGCTTCGCCGCGATGCCGCCGGCCGTCAAGCCGGCGGAACGCTTCGGGAGGAAAAGCAAGAAATGTCCGATGTGCATGTCCACCGCGTCCAGCCGGCGTGGAAGAAGAACGCGTTGATCGACAACGATACCTACCTCAAATGGTATGCCGACAGCGTGAAAAATCCAGACAAGTTCTGGGGCAAGCACGGCAAGCGCATCGACTGGTTCAAGCCTTTCACCAAGGTCAAGAACACCTCCTTCAACGGCAAGGTATCGATCAAGTGGTTCGAGGACGGCCAGACCAATGTTTCATGGAATTGCATCGACCGGCATTTGAAGAAGCGCGGCGACCAGACCGCCATCATCTGGGAAGGCGACAACCCTTATGACGACAAGAAGATCACCTATAACGAGCTTTACGCGCATGTCTGTCGCTTCGCCAACGTGCTGAGGAAGCACGGCGTCAAGAAGGGCGACCGCGTCACCATCTACATGCCGATGATCCCGGAAACGGCCTATGCGATGCTCGCCTGCACTCGGCTAGGCGCCATCCATTCGGTGGTCTTCGGTGGCTTCTCGCCCGATGCGCTGGCCGGGCGCATCGACGACTGCAAGTCGACCATCGTCGTCACCGCCGACGAGGGCCTGCGCGGCGGCAAGCCGATCCCGCTCAAGGACAATACCGACAAGGCTATCGACATCGCCGCCAAGGCCGGCACCAAGGTCGAGAAGGTCGTGGTCGTGCGCCGCACCGGCGGCAAGACCGGCTGGGTGCCGGGCCGCGACGTCTGGTACCACGAGGAGGCAGCGACCGTTAAGGCCGACTGCAAGCCGGAGAAGATGAAGGCGGAAGACCCGCTTTTCATCCTCTACACCTCCGGCTCGACCGGCAAGCCGAAGGGCGTGCTGCACACCACGGCCGGCTATCTCGTCTATGTCTCGATGACGCACCAATATGTCTTCGATTACCATGACGGCGACATCTACTGGTGCACAGCCGATGTCGGCTGGGTCACCGGGCACAGCTACATCGTTTACGGACCTTTGGCCAACGGCGCCACGACGCTGATGTTCGAAGGCGTGCCGAACTATCCCTCGCAGTCGCGCTTTTGGGACGTGATCGACAAGCACAAGGTCAACATCTTCTACACCGCGCCGACGGCGCTGCGCGCGCTTATGGGCGCCGGCGACGGCCATGTGAAGAAGACCTCGCGCAAGTCGCTGCGCGTGCTGGGTACCGTCGGCGAACCGATCAATCCGGAAGCCTGGGAATGGTATTACAACGTCGTCGGCAACGCCAAGGTGCCGATCGTCGACACCTGGTGGCAGACCGAGACCGGCGGCATCATGATCACGCCGCTGCCGGGCGCCACCGACCTCAAGGCCGGTTCCGCCACGCGGCCCTTCTTCGGCGTTCAGCCGCAGCTGGTCGACGGCGAAGGCAAGGTGCTGGAGGGCGCCACCGACGGCAATCTCTGCATCACCGATTCCTGGCCCGGCCAGATGCGCACCGTCTATGGCGACCACGACCGCTTCGTGCAGACCTATTTCTCGACCTACAAGGGCAAATACTTCACCGGCGACGGCTGCCGGCGCGACGCCGACGGCTATTACTGGATCACCGGCCGCGTCGACGACGTCATCAACGTCTCGGGCCACCGCATGGGTACGGCCGAAGTCGAGTCGGCGCTGGTCAGCCACGACAAGGTTTCCGAAGCCGCCGTCGTCGGCTATCCGCACGACATCAAGGGGCAGGGAATCTACTGCTATGTCACGCTGATGGCCGGCGCCGCGTCGAGCGAGGAGCTGCGCAAGGAGCTGGTCTCGCATGTCCGCAAGGAGATCGGCGCCATCGCCACGCCCGACAAGATCCAGTTCGCGCCGGGCCTGCCGAAGACCCGCTCGGGCAAGATCATGCGGCGCATCCTGCGCAAGATCGCCGAGGACGATTTCGGCGCGCTCGGCGACACCTCGACGCTCGCCGATCCGGCCGTCGTCGACGACCTCGTCGCCAACCGGCAGAACAAGAAAGGCTGATGACCGGCGAGGCAATCCTCGGCACCGTCAGCCAGCTCTGGCGCTATCCGGCGAGCTCGCTCGCCGGCGAGCGGCTTGACGCCATCTCCGTCGGGCTGAAAACCGTGGCCGGCGACCGGCTGTTCGGGCTGGTCGATGCGTCCGACGGCGAGATCGCCAGACCCGACCGCGAAGCCAGATGGCACAAGGTGCCGCTGATCCGCACCCGGCTGGGCGAGGCCCCGATGAGCAAGGAATGGCGGCTCGAAGTGGCCGTTCCCGGCGGCGGCTGGCTGCCGGTGCCCGATCCTGAAAGCGACCGCGCCGTATCCGCCTTTCTCGGCTTCGAGGCCTCGATCCGTCCCTTCGGCGCGGAAAACGCGGCGCCTGGCTATGCCGGTCCGCGGACCGAAGCCCGCTATGCCAAGGCGCCGATCCATCTGCTCACCACCGCCTCGCTGGCCAGGCTGAAGGCGTTGCATCCTGAGGGCACGCCCGATCCGCGCCGCTTCCGCCCCAACATCGTCGTCGACATGGATCCGGTCGAAGGCGCCTTTCCCGAGACGGAATGGATCGGCAGGAAACTCGCGGTCGGCGATCTGCTGCTCACCGTCTCCGAACCCTGCCGGCGCTGCGGCTTCACCATCATCGCCCAGGACGGTTTCGACACCGATCCCGGCATCCTGCGCAATCTTGTGCGCCACAATGCCCACAATCTCGGCGTCTATTGCACGGTGGACAGGCCCGCGCGCGTCGAGATCGGGGCGCCGATGCTCTTGATGGACTGAAGCAGGTCGTATCCCGCGCTACCGGTACAAATCCGCCCGCGTCGGGGGCAGGCCGCTGGGGCCGCGGGCGCGCCTGGTGGCGACGGTCTGGAAAATCTGCGCCGAGGCGCGCTCGAAGGTAATCGAGCAACCCGTCAGATAGAGCAGCCACAGCCGCGCCTTGGGCTCGCCGACCTCGGCGATGGCCTCGTCGAAGCGCGCGTGCAGGCGCTCCGCCCACAGGCGGCAGGTGCGCGCATAATGCTCGCGCAGGTTCTCGACATCGTAAACCAGGAAGCCATGCGCCTCGAGATTGCCGAGCGTCATGCCGATCGTGTCGAGCTCGCCGCCGGGGAAGATGTATTTGATCAGCGCCTTGTATTCCGGCCCCTTGCGCAATGTCTTCCTTATGTCACCCTTGCTGCGCCTGGTGATGGCGTGGTGGAGATATATGCCGCCGGGCTTCAGCAAGCGGTGGACAGCCGAGAAATAGGTCGCATGATTGGCGAGTCCGAGATGCTCGAACATGCCGATGGACGAAATCTTGTCGAAAGTGCCGGAGAGCTCGGTGTAGGATTTTATGTCGATGGCGATCCGGTCCTCGAGACCCTCGGCGCGGATGCGCTCGCGCGCCAGCTTCGTCTGCTCTTCGGACAGCGAAACACCATGGCCGATAACACCATAATTCTTCGCGGCATGGATGAGCATCGCACCCCAGCCGCAGCCGATATCGAGCAGCCTTTCGCCGGGCTTCAGCCTGAGCTTGCGGCAGATATAATCGAGCTTGTCGATTTGCGCCCGGTCGATGCCGTTGGCGAAATCCGTGAAATAGCCGCAGCTGTAGACCATGCGCTCATCGAGGAAGAGGCGGTAGAAGGCATTCGAGATGTCGTAATGATGCTGGATAGCCTGCTTGTTCGACCCGCTGACGAAGGGCTTGCGGCCGGAGAGATCGCTGCGCGCCGTCATCTGTTTTCGCGAAAACAGCACCGCCGGCAGGTCGCGCAGGATTGCCAGCTTCGGCAGGGATTTGAGCTTCGTCTTGAGCTTGCCCTGCGAAGGCAGGGCGTAGAAATCGAACAGCGTGCCATCTTCGATGTCGACGGTCTTGGAGATCCACATCTCGACCAGCGTCGAGAAGGTTGGCCGCCGCACAAGCTGCCAGACGATGTCCTGATCGTTAATGGCGAGCACCGGACCGCCGGCAGGCCCGATCCGCTCGCCTGTCCACAGCCTGACCGCGAAACCCGGCTTCAGCGTTTCGACGACCCTGCGTACGATCCGCGCGGCTCTGTCGGCGGCGTCCATTCCCGGCTCCTCCCGATATGTCGAACGCCCCATTCCCCAAGCGCCACTGTCGTCCACCGGCCCGGGGACCGCAATCCCGATATGTTGCGCAAAAGCACCGCGGGCGGAGGATTTACCACCGGAGGCATGGCCAATCCGCAGCGGCACCTTGTCAATTGCCGCGACGCACCCCATCATGAGGGTGTCTTCAACCAATCGAAAGGAGGTGATCCGATGTCGAGTGATTTCGTTTTCCAGAACGTGAGCTCAGCGGATTGCACTTTCGGGAAGCAGTCTTCCCGTTAAGGCGCGAGATGCGCGGCAGGTGACCCGAAGGGGTCGCCGCCATGAGCCGCGTCACGGACGGAAACACGGAAGGCCGCCGGCTTCGTCAAGAAGCGGCGGCCTTTTCCGTTTGTGCTGGAGTTCCAGGTCACCGACTGACGGTCAGCTTTTCGATGTTGCGGCTGATTTCGCCGAACGCATCCGACTACGCCAGCATCTGCGCGCTGGCCGTCCGGTTGACGCCGTGATGCGGAGGATTGAAGCGGTTGCCTTCCTGCTCGTAGGTCCAGACCTTGAACAGGGTGAGCCGGTGCGGGCCGAAACTGTGCAGCAGCGGCACGTCGGTGGCGTCGCGGCCGCGCGCGATGACGACCCGGCCGATGCGTGGCCGGTTGTGACGCGGATCGAACGTGTACCACTTGCCGTCGAGGAAAACTTCCATCCAGGCCGAAAAGTCCATCGGCGCCGGATCGGCCGGCACGCCGATATCGCCGAGATAGCCGTTCACGTAGCGCGCCGGAATGTTCATGCATCGGCAAAGCGCGATCGCCAGATGCGCGAAATCGCGGCAGACGCCCACACGTTCCTCATGCGCCTGGGCGGCCGTTCGGGTGGCGCGCGCATAGCCGTAGCCGAAGGAAAGCCGGCTGTTGACGTAGTCGATGATCGCCTGAACGCGCGTCCAGCCGGGCGGCAAATGCCCGAAAAGCTGCCAGGCGATATTGCTGAGGTGATCCGTCTCGCAGTAGCGGCTGCCGAGCAGATAGACCAGCACATCGTCGGGCAGTTCCGCGACCGGCGTCTCCCGCGCCAGCACATTGACCGTATCGGTCTCGCCGCTGTCCTCGATTGCCGCGTCGTAAAGGATGCGGAAACTTCCGGCGGGCGCTGTGAAACGACGGCAGATATTGCCTTGGCGGTCGCGATAGGTTCGGGTCGGCAACGAAGGCGAGGTCAGAACCCGCGTCTGCCGCTTGATGTCGGCATGCCGGTCGGGATGGATGTCGAGCAGCGAGATAATCGGCGTCGCCGCCGCGCATTCGATAGCGATTTCGTAGCCGAGCCGGATCAGCATCGCATGCCCCCCTTGGTAATTTTGGAAAGACAGCCACTTCAACGCAACGAACCGGAGGTTGTTCCCGTGCGGAATCGAAATGCCCGCATCTCGCCTTCTCAGCCAGTGATGGCCGGTCTAAACTGGGTTCCACGTTTCGCCCTCCCCGAAAACGATTCTCCAGGATATCCGATGTTTGCAGGCTCAAAGTTCGCCGCCTTCCTGTTCGATATGGACGGCACGGTGCTCAACTCGATCGCCGCGGCGGAACGGGTGTGGACGAAATGGGCGGAGCGCCGCGGCCTCGACGTCGCCACCTTCCTGCCGACGATCCACGGCAAGCGGGCGATCGAGACGATCGGCGGATTGATGCTTCCGGGCGTAGACGCGGTTGCGGAAGCCGACGCGCTGCTCAAGGCCGAAGCCGACGATCTCGAAGGCATCGTCCCGATTCCCGGCGCCGTCGCGTTCCTGAAATCGCTGCCGCCGGAGCGCTGGGCCATCGTCACCTCGGCGCCGCGCGAACTGGCGCTGCTGCGCATCAAGGCGGCCGGCATTCCGGTTCCCGCCATGATGGTGACGGCGGAAGATGTGACCCATGGCAAGCCGGCGCCGGACTGCTTCCTCTTGGCGGCAAAGCGTCTCGGCGTCGACGCGCGCGACTGCCTCGTCTTCGAGGATGCGCCGGCGGGCATCGCGGCGGGCGAGGCTTCCGGCGCCTCGGTGATGGTGATCAGCGCCACCCATGTCCACCCGCTGAAGACGCGGCACGACAGCATTGCCAGCTATGACGAAATCGGCATTGCGGTGGACGACAATGGTTCCATCGTTTTGTCGCTAACCCAGGCGGCGGCCTAATGCATGTCGCCCAGAAGTGTGCAGCGGTTCTGGGACAACGACATGCATCAAAACAAAGACCTAAAGCGCGTCGCCTGAATCCGGTTCAGCGCGACGCGCTTTAGTCCCTCGTACAGAGACTTTGACGGATTGCAGGCTTGTCGGCAGGCGAGATTTTCACCGTTCATTTCGCCGAATCAGCCAAACCTTCGTGATTGGCCGAAGCCTACGAACTTCGTCATCCACGGGCGGAGCGAAGCGCAGACCCGTGGATCCATTCCGTGACCTTGGCCGAGGGATGCAGCGGGGCAGAATACTGCACCATATCAACGCCTCGAAGTCACGGCATGGATCCTCGGGTCTGCGCCGCGTCGCTTCGCTCCTTGCTCCGCCCGTGGATGACGAAGTTCATAGGCGTTCGGCCAATCGCCAACGCATGCAATCTGCGTGACCACCGATCACTGCGTGACTACCGACCAAGATTTCCGCTCGAAAACCGGTACTCGTCAGAAGTCGCTCGCCAGCCCCTTGACCTCCCAGTCGCCATAGCGCCCGGGTTCCTTGCCGCCGCGGCCGCCGATTTCCTTCGGCAACTGCGCTTCCGCCGCTCGATACTTTTGACGACGAGCATCAGCCTCTGCTAACGCCCGCTGCGCTTCCGGTGTCAGCGTTTTTTCCGGCTTGTTGCCGTCAACGGAAGCTTCGGTTTTGCCTGGCTCTTCGGTCATGTGATACTCCCGCCGATTGAAACGGAGACCGGCGTCTCCCATCATATAGCCATGACGACAGAAGGATCGACCCCTATTGATGAGCATTGGAATATCCCGAAAACCGGGTTCCACTTTTCGGTCCGATGCTCTGGCCCTCTCCGCCACCACGTCAGACGGATGAAACGATGAACACGCTTCGCACCGCCATGCTTCTTGCCGCGATGACGGCGCTGTTCATGGGCGTCGGCTTTCTGATCGGCGGCTCGAGTGGCATGATCATCGCGCTTTTGATCGCCGCCGGCACCAATCTGTTCAGCTATTGGAATGCCGACAAGATGGTGCTGTCGATGAACCGCGCCGTCGAGGTCGACGCGAAGAACGCGCCGGAATATTACGCGATCGTCCAGGCGCTGGCGAAGCGGGCCGGCCTGCCGATGCCGAAGACCTATCTGATCGACAATCCCCAGCCCAACGCCTTCGCCACCGGCCGCAACCCCGAGAATGCCGCAGTGGCCGCGTCCACGGGCCTGCTCGAGCGGCTCTCCCATGAAGAGGTCGCGGCGGTGATGGCACATGAGTTGGCCCATGTGCAGCATCGCGACACGCTGACCATGACGATCGTGGCGACGCTCGCCGGCGCCATCTCCATGCTCGGCAATTTCGCCTTCTTCTTCGGCGGCAACCGCGACAACAACAATCCGTTCGGCTTCGTCGGCGTACTGGTCGCCATGCTGGTGGCGCCCTTCGCCGCGATGATCGTGCAGATGGCTGTGAGCCGCACCCGCGAATACGAGGCCGACCGGCGCGGCGCCGAGATCTGCGGCAATCCGCTGTGGCTGGCCTCGGCGCTCGACAAGATCGCGCGCGGCGCCGAGCGGATTGCCAATCCGGATGCCGAACGCAATCCGGCGATGGCGCATCTCTTCATCATCAATCCGCTCTCCGGCGAGCGCATGGACAATCTGTTCTCGACCCATCCGAGCACGGATAACCGCATCGCGGCGCTGCAGGACATGGCGCGCGAAATGGGTGGCGCATCGCAAGCCACCCGGCGCCAGGCTTCTCCTCCACCCATCCAGCCCGAGGAGCCGCCGCCCGGTCCATGGGGCAAGCCGGCGGAGCCCGCGCCGCCTGCCGAACCGCCGCAGCCGAAACCCAATCCCTGGGGCCGCAACCCGACCGGCCCGCGCAATGTCCGGTCGAAGGGTCCCTGGTCGTGACGCCGCCGAGGCGCGGATATTCAGACGGTCCGCAACACACTGCCGGTGACGAGAGCGTCGCCGGCCTTGCCGCACGCAAGGCCGCGGCGCGGCTGCTTGCCGCCGTCATCGATGCCCGCACACCGCTGGACGGGTTGACCGACAACGAGCACGGCCATCCGCAATACAAGGCGCTGGACGGCCGCGACCGCGCGCTGGTGCGCGCCATCCTGGTCACGGCACTGCGCCATCGCATGACCATTGCCGGGCTGCTGGGCAGGCGCTTGGAAAAGCCACTGCCGCCCAATGCCACCGCGCTCTCGCATATCCTGCACGTCGCCGCCGCGCAGATCTTGTTTCTCGATGTTCCGGACAGCGCCGCGGTCGACCTTGCCGTCACCCACGCCAAGTACGATCCGCGCACCACGCGCTTCTCCGGCCTCGTCAACGGCGTGCTGCGTTCGCTTGCCCGCGCCAAGCAGGCCGAGCTTGCCCCGGCACTTGCCGCCACCAGCGAGGCGCCGCAATGGTTTTCGCAGCGACTGGCCTCCGCCTACGGTGCAGATAAAGCGCGCGCCATCCTTGCCGCGCATCGCCACGAGGCGCCGGTCGATTTCACGGTGAAGGCCGATCCCGCGCTCTGGGCCGAGCGTCTGGGCGGCATCGTGCTGCCGACCGGCACGGTGCGCGTCGAGAAGCTTTCCGCCAATGTTATCGACCTGGCCGGTTTCGCCGACGGCGCCTGGTGGGTGCAGGATACGGCGGCAAGCCTGCCGGCGCGCCTGTTCGGCGACATCAGGGGCCAGCGCGTCGCCGACCTTTGTGCCGCGCCCGGCGGCAAGACGGCCCAGCTTATCCTGGCCGGTGCCGGCGTGACCGCGGTCGACACCTCGAAAAACCGGCTGGCGCGGCTCAAGCAGAATCTCGACCGCCTCGGCCTGACCGCCGATCTCGTCCAGACCGACCTCCTGGACTACCGGCCGGCGCAATTGTTCGACGCCGTACTGCTGGACGCGCCCTGCTCCTCGACGGGCACCGTGCGCCGCCATCCTGATGTGCCGTGGACCAAGACCATGGCCGATGTCGAAAAGCTCGCCGACCTCCAGCGCCGGCTGCTTGCTCACGCCGTTACGCTCGTCAGGCCCGGCGGCCGCATCGTCTTTTCCAACTGCTCGCTCGACCCGATCGAAGGCGAGGAACTCCATCGTGGCTTCCTGGCCGAAACGCCCGGGGTGAGCGACGACCCGATCCACCCGGGCGAGTTCACCGGCCTCGATCCGTTCCTCACATCTGAGGGCACGCTACGCACCACGCCGGCCGAACTGGCCTTAGGATCGCCAGCGATTTCAGGACTGGACGGCTTCTTCGCGGCCCGGATGAGACGGGTAGCATAGGATTCTTGGCACTGAAGCGTTGCCGGTTGCGAATCGCACGCTTCGGCGATTAGCCGAGGCTTTCGAACCTCGTCATTCTATGGCGAAGCAAGGAGCGAAGCGACGCGGCGCAGACCATAGAATCCATTCCGTGACTTCGAAGCGTTGCGACGGCGCAGAATTCTGCTCCGCCGCGCTCTTCGGCTGAGGTCACGGAATGGATCCTCGGGTCTGCGCTCCGCTTCGCGTCGCTTCGCCCGTGGATGACGACGTCGCGGAGGCTTCGGCCAATCGCGAACCTTGGCATCGAAACGAGAGGTGAGATCCTGGCAGCGCCGACCCGGTTTCAAACCGGCCTCACCTGAAATCCCAGTCCGCCTTGAAGCATCGTCAAGACTCCGTTGGTTCCACCAGCGGCGTCGATTTCATCATCGACACACTCGGTATGCCTCCGAAAGCGCTGACTTTTTTCGGGACGGCACGGGCAAACCGGCGTGAAGCGGTTCACTTCGGTGAAATCCGCCTTCGCATAAGTTCTTGAATCGCATAAGCTTGTGTTTGGGTTATGGGGAAATCAGGAGGGCTATTGGCACTTGTTGCCGGCAGCACGACACGTCTTTGGACGCTTGTCGCGAAGGAGTTCTGGCGCAAGACGCGCCGGCGTTTGCGCGCCGGTCCGCTCTATCGCTGGCGCTATTCCGGGCGCACGCCAGAACGTGTCCTGATCGCTCCGCCGGATTTGCGGCTCGCCGATCCGCAGATCGCGCTGGAGATTTATTATGGCCGCTACCCGCTGTCCGGCCATCTGGTCGAGACCGGCGGCGCCTCGCCCTTCCAGCTCGACGTGCCCAATCGCGGCTGGCAGAAATCGCTGCACGGCTTCCGCTGGCTGCGCCACATGCGCGCCACCGGCACCGAGCTTGCCGCCGCCAACGCCAGGGCCCTGGTCACCGACTGGATCGCGATCCACGGCAACCAGATCTCCGGCATCGCCTGGGAGCCAGGAACGACGGCCAAGCGGGTGATCGCCTGGCTGCAGCATTCCTCGGTGGTGCTGCAGGGCGCCGAATTTCCCTTCTATCGCGCCTTCCTCAAATCGCTGGCCGTGCAGATCCGCTACCTGCGCTCGATGGCGCGCGAGATGCCGGATGGCGAGGGCAGGCTGCGCGCCCGCATCGCGCTCGCCTTCGCCGCGCTGTCCCTGCCGGCACCGGCCTCGGCGCTGCGTTCCGCAACGCGCCACCTGGCCGAGGAGCTGGAGCATCAGATCCTGCCCGACGGCGGCCACATCTCGCGCAAACCGATGGCGGTGCTGGAGCTGCTGGCCGACCTTCTGCCGTTGCGCCAGACCTATGCCAACCAGGCCGAGGCGCCGCCCGCGGCTTTGATCGGCGCCATCGACCGCATGTTGCCGGCGCTGCGTTTCTTCCGCCACCAGGACGGCAGCCTTGCCCGCTTCAACGGCATGGGCGCGACCATCCATGATCGCATCGCCACCATCATGCGCCACGACGACACCGCCGGCGCGCCGCTGCTGCACGCGCCGCATTCCGGCTATGAGCGCCTTTCGATGGGCGGCGTGACGGTGATCGCCGACACCGGCCTGCCGCCGCCGGTCGACGTCTCGAACGCAGCACACGCCGGCTGCCTCGCCTTCGAACTCTCCTCCGGGCGCCAGCATTTCATCGTCAATGCCGGCATCGACACTTACGGCGCCCCGGAATTCCGGCCGCTGGCGCGCGCCACCGCCGCGCATTCGACCGCGACGATCAACGACACCTCATCGGCGCGCTTCAGCCACTCGCTGCGCGTCAGCGACCTGTTGGGATCGCCGCTGATCGGCGGCCCGCAGCACGTGCCCTGCAAGCGCCTCGACCAGAAGGGCGTGCATGGCTTCATTGCCCGCCACGATGGCTATATCCCGCAATTCGGCTTCCTGCATGAGCGCGAGCTGAAGCTGACCACGAACGGCAACGTACTTGCCGGCCGCGACCGTTTCCTGCGCCCGGGCAATGCCGCGATCCGCAACAACGGTCGCGACTTCGTCACGGTGCGCTTCCACGTGCATCCCGACATCAGCCTGCTGCAGGACGACCACGATCGGCTGACGCTCGCCGCCGCGCAAGGCGACACCTGGGTTTTCAGCTGCGCCGAAGTGGTGCCGGAGGTCGAGGAATCGATCTATTTCGCCGGACTGAGCGGCCCGCGCCGCAGCCGGCAGATCGTGCTCGCCTTCAAGGCCTCGGAGGTCGCCGAGGTTCACTGGCAGCTGACCCGCACCAACATCGCCGGCTATCCGGAAAACAACTGAGTTCCGGACAAATCCGGCTGCGAGCTTGATTTCCGGGGCTCATATGCTAGGGCCGGCCAACGTCCCCAACAGCCGTGAAAGGCCTCCGCATGGCCGTGCCCACAAAAAACATTCCGGCGCCCGACCTCGTTCCGGTGCGCCGGGCGCTGCTTTCCGTCTTCGACAAGACCGGCCTGATCGATTTCGCCAGGGCGCTCGCCGCGGCCGGCGTCGAGCTGGTTTCGACCGGCGGCACGGCAAAGGCCATCGCCGAGGCTGGCCTGGCGGTCCGTGACGTTTCCGAGCTCACCGGCTTTCCGGAGATCATGGACGGCCGGGTGAAGACCCTGCATCCTTCGGTGCATGGCGCGCTGCTCGGCATCCGTGACGACGCCGAGCATGCCAAGGCCATGCGCGATCATCACATCGAGCCGATCGACCTTGTCGTCTCAAACCTCTACCCGTTCGAGGAGGTCCGCCGTTCCGGCGCCGGCTATGCCTCGATCGTCGAGAACATCGACATCGGCGGCCCAGCGATGATCCGCGCCTCGGCCAAGAACCACGCTTACGTCGCCATTGTCACCGATCCGGCCGACTATGCTTCCGTCGTCAACGCATTGGAGATGAATCTCGGCTCGCTATCGCTCGATTTCCGCAAGAAGCTGGCGGCCAAGGCCTTTGCCCGCACCGCCACCTATGACGCGGCGATCTCGGGCTGGTTCGCCGAGGCGCTCCAGATCGAGCACCCGACATGGCGCGCTTTCGGCGGCCGGCTCGACCAGGTGATGCGCTATGGCGAGAACCCGCATCAGGGCGCCGGCTTCTACCTGTCGGGCGACAGGCGGCCGGGCGTCGCAACCGCCAGGCAGCTGCAGGGCAAGCAGCTCTCCTACAACAACATCAACGACACCGACGCCGCCTTCGAGCTCGTCGGCGAGTTCGATCCCGCCCGTTCGGCGGCGATCGCCATCATCAAGCACGCCAACCCCTGCGGCGTCGCCGAGGGCGCGA
This sequence comes from Mesorhizobium sp. Arg314, assembly GCF_053714275.1. Classification (NCBI taxonomy): domain Bacteria; kingdom Pseudomonadati; phylum Pseudomonadota; class Alphaproteobacteria; order Hyphomicrobiales; family Phyllobacteriaceae; genus Mesorhizobium; species Mesorhizobium sp. Arg314. Next base: position 53,800 of record NZ_JBSKBP010000007.1, read on the forward strand.
CGCTGAAGGTGGCCTACGCCAGGGCGCTGGCCTGCGACCCGGTCTCGGCCTTCGGCGGCATCGTCGCCATGAATCGCATCCTCGACGCCGAGGCGGCGGAAGAAATCGTGAAGACCTTTACCGAGGTCATCATCGCGCCCGACGCCACTGACGAGGCGGCCGCGATCGTCGCCGCAAAGAAGAATCTGCGCCTGCTGGTCACCGCCGGCCTGCCCGATCCGCGCGCCACCGGCACGCTTGCCAAATCCGTCGCCGGCGGGCTGCTTGTGCAAAACCGCGACAACGCCGTCGTCGACGACCTCGAGCTGAAAGTGGTGACCAAGCGCGCGCCGACGCCGGCCGAGATGGCCGACCTCAAATTCGCCTTCCGCGTTGCCAAGCACGTCAAGTCCAACGCCATCGTCTATGCCAAGGACGGGGCGACGGTCGGCATCGGCGCCGGCCAGATGAGCCGCGTCGATTCCTCGCGCATCGCCGCCCGCAAGGCGCTCGACGCGGCCGAAGCGGCCGGCCTCGCCGAACCGCTGACCAAGGGTTCGGTGGTTGCCTCGGATGCCTTCTTCCCCTTCGCCGACGGCCTGCTGTCTGCAATCGAGGCCGGCGCGACGGCCGTCATCCAGCCCGGCGGCTCGATGCGCGACGACGACGTGATCGCCGCCGCCGACGAGCACGGCATCGCCATGGTGTTTACGGGCGTGCGACATTTCAGGCATTAGCGCCCTCTGCCTTCTCCCCTTGTGGGAGAAGGTGGATCGGCGCGATAGCGCCGAGACGGATGAGGGGTGTTCCAGCGGAGTGAGACGTCGGTGTTCCCTGGAGCACCCCTCATCCGTCGCCTTCGGCGACACCTTCTCCCACAAGGGAGAAGGAAAAGGCTACCCCTTCGGCTTGTCCGCCGGATACGGCGTCCCCATCAGGATCGCCATGCCGATGCCGAGGAACAGGATGATCGCCGCCATGCCGAGCCGTGGCGAATCGCTGACGGTGGTGATGGTCGCCACCATGAACGGCGCCAGGAAGCTGGTTGCCCGTCCGGCCAGCGCATAGATGCCGAAATAGCGGCCCGACTCGGCGGCGGTGACGCTGCGCGCCATGTAGGATCGCGACGACGCCTGCACCGGGCCGAAGGCGAGCCCGATCAGCAAGCCATACAGAATGTAGGCTTTCTCGGCCGCGGTGCCGAACAGGCCACCTGAATCCACGGTCGAAAGCGGGATCAGTCCGAGCAAAGTGAAGCCAGGCCCGGTCGAGACGACGCCGATCGTGGCGACCGACAGCATCACCAGCGCAATCATCACCACGTGCTTCGAGCCGAGTGCGGTATCGAGCCGCGCCGCGATCCAACAGCCGAAAATGGCGACGACGTTGAGGATGATGCCGAACAGGCCGATCTCGGTGATCGACCAGTGGAACATGCCGGCCGCGAAAGTGCCGCCGAGCGCGAGCAGCGCGTTGACGCCGTCCTGATAGATCATGCGGGCCAGAAGGAAGCGCAGGATGCCGCTGCGCTGGCGCACTTCCACCAGAGTGGATTTCAACTCGGACAGGCCCTCGCGCACCGCCGGGCCGATCGGGATCCCCTTGGTGGCGTCCGGCGTGAAGAAGAACATCGGCAGGATGAACAGGAAATACCAGCCGGCCGACATCGGCCCGGTGAAGCGCGCGTCCTCGCCCAGCTTCGGATCCAGCCCGAACAACGGGTCGAGCCCGATGAGCGTCTTGCCGGTTTGCAGATTGCCGGCCAGGAACAGGACGACGAAGATCAGCGCGATCATGCCGCCGAGATAGCCAAGCCCCCAGGCCATGTTGGAGATCCGGCCGATTTCGGCCTTCGGCACCAGCCGCGGCATCATGGAATCGTTGAACACGGTGGAGAATTCGGCCGCTACCGAAGCCAGCGAGAACAAAAGCACGACCAGGAACAGGTTCGAGCCCGGCGCTGCGAACCACAAGAGGCTGAGGCTGACGATCTTGATTGCGGCGAAGAAGGCGATCCATGGCTTGCGCGGCCCGGTCTGGTCGGCGATCGAGCCGAGCACCGGCGAAAGCACGGCGATAACCGCGCCCGCGGCGGCGATGCCGTAGCCCCAGGCGGCTTGTCCAGCGGTCGGGTCGCTCGCCATGCGCGAGACGAAATATGGCCCGAAGATGAAGGTGGTGACGACGGTGAAGAAAGGCTGCGCCGCCCAGTCGAAGAACATCCAGCCCCAGATGCCGCGCCCCGATGCCCGCTGCACTGTCTCTACTGCCGCCATGCTGATTCCCTCGGCCCCGCGCCCGTGTCGGGCGCCATGTCTGCATGTTTTCAGGCGCTGGTGCAATGAACAAGCGCCGCGCCATTCATTGCCTTGGATTCCTCGCCCCACGGAGTGGGGGAGAGGCGGCTCGGCGAAGCCGAGACGGAGACGGGAAATGCGCCAGCCTATGTTCGGACAAGCCGTTCAAGACAGGGTACCGCTCTAGGAAGCCCCTCTCCGACCGCTTCGCGGCCACCTCTCCCCCGCTTTGGCGGGGGCGAGGATCTCAAGCTTATTCACATCCCCGTCAGGTCGCTCATCAGGCCGGACGCTACCGACAGCCGCGACACGGTGATGTCGCCGCCTTCGGTCAGCGCCTGCAGCCGCTCGCGGATGCGCGCGACGCGATCGCCGCCGGCCTCCAGCCAGGCCGCGACCGGATCCGCCGCGGAGCCGTGGGCAGTGAGCGCCGCTACCGCGATGCCGCGGCGCGCCACGCCGATCGTGTCGGTCGCGCGCGACAGCGCCAACTGGTCGTAATAGTCGGACGGCATTATCGAGCGCGCCGCCTCCTCGACGCGCGGGATGCGGAAGGCGTCGCTGACGGCGAAGAAGGCCTTGGCCGCGCTGACGATGTCGGCATTGGCCGTGCGCGCGGTGAGCGCCACGTCCGGGATCAGCTCGGCGACCTCGCTCAAAGCGAGCTTCTCGGCCAGCCTTTCCGGCGCGCCGCCCTTGAACAGGCCATGCCGCCGCTCTTCGATGCGCTCGCGCGAGAAGGCCGGCAGCAGCGAGACGAGCTTTGGCTCCAGCGCTTTGCGGGCTTCCAGCAATTCTCCGATGCGCTGGCCGAGCGGCAGAGAACCCGCTTCGTTCTTCAGGTACCAGCCGCTGGTCACGAAGATAAGCCGGCTAACCGACTGATAGAGATCGAGCTGGATCTGGCCGTCGATCTGGTTGTCGAGCGCATCGATCTCCTTGTAGAGCGCGGGCAGCGCAAAGCCGTCGCGGACCATGGCGAAGATGCGCATGACATCGGCCGCCGTGCGGCCTGTGGCTTCCTGCAGCCGATTGACGAAGGACGGGCCACCGCGATTGACGAGATCGTTGACAAGCACGCGCGTGATGATCTCGCGCCGCAGCCTGTGGTCGCGGATCTCGCCGGCGAATTTCTTGGCCATGCGCTCCGGGAAATAGCCCATCAGGTCGCGATCGAAATGTTGATCGTCCGGCACGTCGCTGGCGACGATGTCGGAGAACAGCACGATCTTGGCATAGGCAAGCAGAACGCCGAGCTCGGCCCGGGTCAGCGGCTCGCCGCGCGCCTCGCGTTCGGCAAGGGCCGCCGGCGAAGGCAGCGTCTCCACGGCGCGGTCGAGCAGGCCGCGCGATTCCAGCGCCGTCATGAAGCGCGCCTGGTGCGCGATGTCGGCCAGCCCGCGCTTGCGCGCCAGCGAGAGCGCCAGCGTCTGCTGATAGTTGTTGGAGAGCACCAGCGCGCCCACCTCGTCGGTCATTTCGGCGAGCAGTTTGTTGCGCGCCGGTCTCGCCAGCGAACCTTTGCGCATGGCCGACGCCAGCGCGATCTTGATGTTGACCTCGACGTCGGAGCAGTTGACGCCGCCCGAATTGTCGATGGCGTCGGAGTTGCAACGGCCGCCATTCATGCCGAACTCGATGCGCGCCCGCTGCGTGACGCCAAGATTGGCGCCCTCGCCGATCACCTTGGCGCGCACGTCGAGCGCGATGACGCGGATGGCGTCGTTGGCGCGGTCGCCGACATCGGCGTTGCTCTCGCCGGAAGCACGGACATAGGTGCCGATGCCGCCGAACCACAGCAGGTCGACCGGCGCCTTGAGGATGGCGTTCATGATCTCGACCGGCGTCGCCGTCGTCTTGGTCAGCCCGATCGCGGCCGCCGCCGCTTGCGGCAGCGTGATCGATTTCTGGTTGCGCGAGGCGATGACGCCGCCTTCGGACAGCTTCGACTTGTCGTAGTCCTGCCAGGACGAGCGCGGCAGCGCGAACATGCGTACCCGCTCGGCCATCGAGGCCGCCATGTCGGGATCCGGATCGATGAAGATGTCGCGATGGTCGAAAGCGGCGATCAGCCTGGTCTGCGGCGACAACAGCATGCCGTTGCCGAACACGTCGCCCGACATGTCGCCGACGCCGACCACGGTGAAGGGCGAGGTCTGGATGTCGCGGTTGATTTCGCGGAAATGGCGCTTCACCGCCTCCCAGGCGCCCTTGGCGGTGATGCCCATCTTCTTGTGGTCGTAACCGGCCGAGCCGCCGCTGGCGAAGGCGTCGTCCAGCCAGAAATTGTGCTTCTCGGAAATGGCGTTGGCGGTGTCGGAGAAGGTCGCCGTGCCCTTGTCGGCGGCGACGACGAAATACGGATCGTCCTGGTCGCGCCGCACCACGCCGGCCGGCGGGATGACGCCGTCGACGCCGATATTGTCGGTGATCGAGAGCAGGCTGGAGACGAAGTTCTTATAGGCCGAGGTGCCGGCTTCGAAAATGGCGTCGCGCCCGGCGCTCATCGGCAGTTTCTTCGGATAGAAGCCGCCTTTGGCGCCGACCGGCACGATGACTGCGTTCTTGACCTGTTGCGCCTTGACCAGGCCCAACACCTCCGTGCGGTAATCCTGGGCGCGGTCCGACCAGCGCAGGCCGCCGCGCGCCACCGGGCCGAAGCGCAGATGCACGCCCTCGACCTCGGATCCGTAGACGAAGATCTCGCGCCACGGCCGTGGCGCCGGCAGGCCCTCGACCGCCTGCGAGTCGAGCTTGATCGCCAGCGACTGCCCTTTTTCTTTCGTATCGGCTACGAAATGATTCGTGCGCAGCGAGGCTTCGATGAGGTTGAGATAGCGGCGAATGATGGTGTCGTCATCGATGTTGGGCACCTCTTCCAGCGCGTCCTTGATCTTGGCCTTGAGGTGCTTGGCCGCGACCACGCCGTCGCCTTCCGCCGCCGGCCCGAGCCGGGCGACGAACAGCGCATGCAGGCCGCGCGCGATCTCGGGATAGCGGTTGAGAGCGGCGGCGATGAAATCCTGGCTCTGCGGAATGCCGGCCTGCTGCAAATAGCGGCCATAGGCGCGCAGGATGGTGATCTCGCCCGACCACAGGCCGGCGGTCTGCGCCAGGCCGTTATAGCCGTCATTGTCGACATCGCCGCGCCAGACCGAGAGGAACGCGTCCTCGAACAGCGCGCCGCCGTCGGCGAGATCGATCGGCTTGCCGTAGCTGTTCTCCAGCTCCATGTCGTGGATGATGACCGTCCCGGCCGGATCGTCGCCGACCTCGAAGGTGCGCTCGCTGATGACGCGGAAGCCGATATTTTCCAACACCGGCACGCGCCGCGAGAGCGCCACCGGGCTGCCATGGTGATAGATCTTCAGCGCCGCCTGCTGCGGCTTCTGGTCGGCACGGCGATAATAATCGATGGCGATGGGATTTTCGGCGCTGATTTTCCCAAGGCGCCTGGCGTCGGCCAGCGCCACGGCGGCCGAAAAGCTGTCGCGGTAGCTTTCGGGGAAACGCGCCGCGATCGCCTTCAGCGCCGGATCGCTGCCGGCGGCTTCCGCGGCTTCGGAAAGCGCGTCCTCCCAGGTGCGCACGATGTCGCGGATCGCCGCCTCGAGTGTTGCCTGCTCGATCTTCGGCGTCTTGCCGCCGGAACGGCCGATGATGAAGTGGATGCGCGCCAGCCCGCCTTCCGGGAAGGCCGGGTAATAGGCCGACAACCGACCCTCGAACACGGTTTTGAGATAGGCGCCGATCTTCTCGCGCACGACGCTGTCGTAGCGGTCGCGCGGCACGAACACGATGACCGAGACGAAGCGATCGAACTGGTCGACGCGCACGAGCGCCCGCACCCGCGGCCGTTCGATCAGGCCGAGGATGGCGACGGCGTGTTTGCGCAGGATCGGAATGGGAACCTGGAACAGCTCGTCGCGCGGATAGCTCTCCAGGATGTTGATCAGCGCCTTGCCGGAGTGATCGTGTGGATCGAAACCGGATTTCGAAATGACGGTCTCGGCCTTCGAGCGCAGATAGGGGATCTTCATCACCGAGCGCGTGTAGGCGGTCGAGGTGAACAGGCCGACGATGCGCAGCTCGCCTGCCAGCGTGCCTTTCGCCGTATAGGTCTTGATGCCGATATAATCGAGATAGATGCGGCGATGCACCGACGACTTGGCGTTGGCCTTGGTGACGATCAGCGGTTCCGGCCCGTGCAGGAAGGCGCGGATCTCCGGCGTCGTCGTCACGGCCTCCGTGCCGCGCCGCAGCACCAGCACATCCGGATCGGACAGGATGCCGAGGCCGGGCTTCTCGGCGCGCTCCAGCGAGCCGCTCTCCTCGCCGCCGACATATTTGAATTCGCGCATGCCGAGGAAGGTGAAATTGTCGTCGCGCAGCCATTCGAGGAAGGCGATCGCCTCGGCGACGCTCTTCTTGTCGAGCGGCACCGCCGAATAGCGGAATTCGGAAATCGCCTGGTCGAGGCGGGCGAGCATCCGCTTCCAGTCGACGACGGCGGCGCGGACCTGGGAAAGCATCTTGCCCAGCCGCTCGGTAAGGTTCTTCGCCTGCTCGGCATTCAACCTTGGAATGTGGACATGGACGACGCTCAGCCGGTCGTGCTCGTCATCCTCCTTGCCGCCGTCGCTGAGAACCTCGGCGACGCCGCTCTTGCCATGGCGTACCGTGACGATCGGGTGGGTGACCAGCGTCGGCTCGCCGCTGATCTCGGTGATTTCGCCGAGGATGGAATCGAACAGGAACGGCATGTTGTCGTTGACGACAGTGATGACCGTGACCGGCCGGCCGTCGCACGAAACGCCCGAATCGGCTTCGACCGCGACGACGCTTTCACCCTTCCTGTGGCCGGCGACCGCTTGGGCAGCGAGTTCGCCGGCGCGTTCGAGGTCGGCCGCGTCATAGGCCGCGACATCCTCGGCAGGCGCCCGGGCAAGCAGATAGTCGGCAAGCCTTGCGGGTTTGTCGTCCGCCTTGCTAGCGGCAGCTTTCTTCTTCGGCTTGGATTTCACGCTGGCCATGACGCTTACTCCCTCCCGTGGCATGCTTTTGCGGCTATGGTAGCCAGATGAGCGCTGTTTGGCGACAAAGGTTTGGCGACGCTTTAAAAAATTTGAACCGACGCCGTTGCCTTGCAAGGAGAACGAACCCATGACCGGCAGGATTACCGCGCTTGACCTTGTCCAGGCGGAGCTCAGCGAGGCGACCGAGGCCTATTTCGCCAAATGCCAGGAGAAGCTCGGCCTGGTCCCCAACGTGCTTCTGGCCTACGCCTTCGACGAGAAGAAGCTGAGCGCCTTCACCGAGATGTACAATGATCTGATGCTGGCCGAGTCCGGCCTGTCGAAACTGGAGCGCGAGATGATCGCGGTGGTCGTCTCCTCGATCAACCACTGCTTCTACTGCCTGACCGCGCATGGCGCGGCGGTGCGCCAGCTGTCAGGCGAGCCGGCGCTTGGCGAGATGATGGTGATGAATTTCCGCGCCGCCGATCTGTCGGACCGCCACCACGCCATGCTGGAATTCGCCGTGAAGCTGACGGAAGAGCCGGCCAAGATCGTCGAGGCCGACCGCGCAACCTTGCGCCAGGCCGGCTTTACCGATCGCGACATCTTCGATATCGCTTCGACCGCCGCCTTCTTCAACATGTCGAACCGGGTGGCCGCCGCCGTCGACATGCGGCCGAACTCGCAATACCACGCCATGGCAAGGTGAGGCTCGCCAGCTTTACATTAGCAACCTCGAATTTTTCATTGCCCATCTCGCCGTTTGGTCCGATGATCAACGATTGCGGCCTTGGCCGCACATCGGATTGCGGCCTTGGCCGCATATCGCAAGCGGCGTGGCCGCATGCCGGTTCGACGCCGCCGACAAAGGAGGAGAACATGGCGAAATTTCTCTATGTCTATCATGGCTCCGGCAAGATGCCGACCGAGGAGGCCGAACGCAAAGCGGCGATGGATGCCTGGACCGGCTGGTACGACAAGCTCGGCTCGGCTGTCGTCGATGGCGGCAATCCCGTCGGCATGTCGAGGACGGTTCTGCCAGGCGGCAAGGTCGAGAGCAATGGCGGCAGCAATCCGACCGCCGGCTACACAATCGTCGAAGCCAAGAACATCGACGATGCCGTCGCCAAAGCCAAGGACTGTCCGATCCTGATGGACCCGGCTTTCACCGTCGAGATCGCGCCGATCATCGAAATGATGTAGCGCATAAAGCGTTTTGATGCATGTCGTTACCCCAAAACCGCAGTGCACTTTTGGGCGACATGCATTTAAGAACGCGCGGCGATTGCCGCGGCCGCGCCCGCCATCGTCGTGGCGCTGACGCGGTTGGCGACCTTCATGGCGCGCTTGCTCTTCAGGAGCCGGCGCGCCTGGGAGGCGGCAAGCACCCAGGCGAGGTCGATGACGACCAGCACCAGGGCCATGGTCAGCGTCAGCTCGACCCAGCCGGCCACGGTGACCGAGGCAAGATCGATGATGGTCGGCAGCAGCGCCAGGTAGAACATCATGATCTTCGGGTTGCCGAGCGTCACCGCCATGCCGGCAAAGAACAGTTTCAGGGGCGAATCCTCGCGCGGCATCTCGCCTTCCTTCGCCTCCACCGGCGCCGTCCACATCTTGAACGCGAGATAGGCGAGATAGGCGACGCCCACCCACTTCACGACGACGAAGGCATAGTGGAAGGTCTGCGCCACGACGGCGAGCCCGAACACCGCCAGCGACAGCCAGATGCCCTCGCCGATCCACATGGCGAGCAGGAACGGGAAGACGTCGCGGAACCCCTTCGAGATCACCCGAGCCACAAGCGCCGCGATCGACGGCCCGGGCGAGCCGGCGGCGACAAACAGGGCGGCGGCGAAGATCAGCAGCGAGGCCAGATGCATGGCGGACCTCATGGTTGGGATTGGCTGCCATACTAGCCAGCGGAAACAACATTGGCAAAGATGGGACAATCGCCGACGCCAGCGCCGCCCCTCATCTGGCTACCGCCATCTTCTCCCCGTAAACGGGGCGAAGGGACATGGCGCCAGCGATTTCGCCAATCGCAAACGTCGCAGAATGGGCGCCGGCGTCGCGGTCAGCCTCTTTCTCCCCGTTCAAGGGAAGAAATGCCCGGTAGGCAATGAGGGGCAGCGCCGACATCCTCGGTTAACCCTTGCTCCTCCACCTGCCCACGGCTAGAAAGCTCGCCCGATATAAATTTTCGAGCTTCACTTTGCCTCAGTAACCGCCGGTCTCGCCAACTCCTCTGATTGCACCGCAGGCGCAGTCGTTAACGCGTCTGCTTTCATCTCACGTGTTCTTCAGGCGGCGGTTCGAGACCGGTTTGGCATTGCTGAGCCGCAGCGCGTAATCCGCGCCGACGCCTGACTTCCAACTTTCGCCACGCCGTGCCCGCATGGGCATGATCCCGAAAAGTGGTACCCGGTTTTCGGAAAAGATCATGCTCAACAAAAAGGGGCATCTCGGACATTGCCGGCCTGACGGACTTCCCGACGGGAAGGGCCTGCCGGCATGTCTTCTATCTTGCGCATCCATTGGACGATCACGCCCAGGATCGCCCCTCGACCTCTTGTCAACTGCAACCGCTGCGGCGGCTTGACGCCTTATCAATGCGGCCGGAAATTCCGCGTCAATGCCAACGGCAAACGCATTGACGCTTGGCTGATCTACCGCTGCACCGCCTGCGACAACTCGTGGAACTTCACCATCCTGGAAAGGCGAAACCGCCGCGACATCGAGCCGGCGCTGCTCACAGCGCTTGAAAGCAACGATCCGGCGCTTGTGTGGCGCCACGCCTTCGATAGTGCCGCACTCCGCGACAAGGCCGGCCGGATCGAGGAGTTTCCCGATGTCACGGTCCGAAAGGAGATTCTGGACGGTGAGCCGGAACGCGCGGCCGGGCTCCGGCTCGAACTTCGGCTCGAAGGCACGACCGCCTTGCGGCTCGACCGCCTGCTTGCCGGCGAACTCGGCCTTTCGCGATCAAGGCTTCAGGCCCTCGACGACCGGGAACGGCTGACCGTCGAACCGGATGGCGTCAAGGCCTTGCGAAAGCCGGTGCGCGACGGCTTGGCGGTGCGCATCGATCTGGCCGACGAGGCGGATTGCAGCGCTGTCCTGTCGGCCGCGTACCGCTGAAAACAAAAAGAGGGAGCATCCGCTCCCTCTTTTTGAACCTTCTCCGGAAAGCTTACGCCGCGCCGACCGCCTTGGCCGACTTCTCGAAACGCTTGCGCTCGTTCGGGTCGAGATAGAGCTTGCGCAGCCGGATGGTCTTCGGCGTCACCTCGACCAGTTCGTCGTCCTGGATCCAAGCCAGCGCCCGCTCCAGCGTCATGCGGATCGGCGGCGTCAGCTTGACCGCTTCATCCTTGCCGGCGGCTCGGATGTTGGTCAGCTTCTTGCCCTTGAGCACGTTCACTTCGAGGTCGTTGTCTCTGCTGTGGATGCCGATGATCATGCCCTGATAGACCTTGACGCCCGGGTCGATGACCATCGGGCCGCGGTCTTCCAGGTTCCACATCGCGTAGGCGACCGACTCGCCCTGCTCGTTGGAGATCAGCACGCCATTGGTGCGGCCGGGCAGCTCGCCCTTATACGGCTCGTAGGCGAAGAACAGCCGGTTCATCACCGCAGTGCCGCGCGTGTCGGTCAACAGTTCCGACTGGTAGCCGATCAGGCCGCGCGTCGGCGCATGGAAGACCAGGCGCTGACGGTTGCCGCCGGACGGGCGCAGCTCGACCATCTCGGCCTTGCGCTCCGACATTTTCTGCACGACGACGCCGGCATGCTCCTCGTCGACGTCGATGACGACCTCCTCGACTGGCTCCAGCAGTTGGCCGTCATCGCCCTTCTGCATGACGACGCGCGGACGCGACACGGCAAGCTCGAAGCCTTCGCGGCGCATCGTTTCGATCAGCACCGCGAGCTGCAATTCGCCGCGGCCCGAGACGAAGAAGGAATCCTTCTCGGCCGATTCCTCGATCTTGAGCGCGACATTGCCTTCGGCCTCGCGCAGCAGACGGTCGCGGATGACGCGGCTGGTCACCTTGTCGCCCTCGGTGCCGGCAAGCGGGCTGTCGTTGACCAGGAAGGACATGGTCACGGTCGGCGGATCGATCGGCTGCGCATGCAGCGGCTCGCTCACTGCAGGGTCGCAGAAAGTGTCGGCGACGGTGCCCTTCGACAGGCCGGCGATCGCCACGATGTCGCCCGCCTGCGCTTCCTCGATCGGCTGGCGCTCGAGGCCACGGAAGGCGAGGATCTTGGAGATGCGGCCGGTTTCGATCTGGGTGCCGTCATTGTGCAGCACCTTGACCGCCTGATTGGCCTTCAGCGTGCCGGATTCGATGCGGCCGGTAATGATGCGGCCGAGGAACGGATTGGCTTCGAGGATGGTGCCGATCATGCGGAACGGACCGGGATGGACCGTCGGCGCCGGCACATGCTTGACCACGAGGTCGAACAGCGGCGCCAGTTGCTGGTCCTTCGGGCCCTCGGGGTTTTCCGACACCCAGCCATCGCGGCCCGAACCGTAGAGGATCGGGAAATCGAGCTGCTCGTCGGTGGCGTCGAGCGCGGCGAAGAGGTCGAACACCTCGTTGACCACTTCGATATGGCGGGCATCCGGACGGTCGATCTTGTTGATGACGACGATGGGCTTCAGGCCGACCTTGAGCGCCTTGCCGACGACGAACTTGGTCTGCGGCATCGGGCCTTCGGCGGCGTCGACCAGCACGATCGCCGAATCCACCATCGACAGGATGCGCTCGACCTCACCGCCGAAATCGGCGTGTCCGGGCGTGTCGACGATGTTGATGCGGGTGCCATGCCAGTCGACCGAGGTCGCCTTGGCCAGGATTGTGATGCCGCGTTCCTTTTCCAGGTCGTTGGAATCCATGGCGCGCTCGGCGACGCGCTGGTTGTCGCGGAATGATCCGGACTGTTTCAGGAGCTGATCGACCAGGGTGGTCTTTCCATGGTCGACGTGCGCGATGATCGCGATATTACGGATGTTCATTGTCTGGTCTCGGGAACGTTGCAGGCGGCAGGCCCGGAAGCGCCGCCTTTTTCGGTTGCGCGGCTCATACAAGGTTTTTCGCAATTGCGAAAGGGGAGGCCCGACCCCAAATAAATGGTCACTGATTCTTAAACGTCTTGGTGTGAAATGATTCTGTTAACCAAGGCGGAACCTTTGAGGGGCCGGGCAGTTCGATGTTCATGAGCGATCAGATGTCCAGATTGCGTCCGGTTATTACGTGGGCAGCACTTGGCGTGCTCATCGCGGCAGGCGCCGCGCAGTCGGCGGCTGCCCTGAGGGAAGCTGACCCTATCACGCCGCCTGACGCTAAAGCCGCGCAGCAGATGTTCGCCGACGCCCCTGACGGCGTCGACCCGATCGTCACCGGCCCGGTCAGCGCCGCCTTCAAGCAACGGCAGAAGGATGCCAACTGCGACACGGCCGTCTGGCCGAACGTTCCGCGGGCCTGCTATCCGGACTGACGACCTTCATCGCATTTCGAATTCTGGACCGCCGCAACGCTTTGGCATCGCGGCGGCTTTTGGGCCCAGGATGTGTTGAGATTCAGGTTAGGCCGAGCCGAGAACGGTGGCTTCCGAGAACCGGCCTTCGCCGGCCGTAGCCTTCATAGAGCGGAGACACTTATGAGGGCTTCAGCCGGCGAAGGCCGGAGCGGAGCGTACTTTAAGTACGTGAGCACCGGAAGCGCAGGAAACCATCGTTCGCAGGCCGGCATCACCTGAATATCGACACAGCCTAAGCCGACCGCACCGGGTCGAGCGTCACCTTGTAGAGCTCGTTGTCGTCGCGATCCATCAGCCGCACGGTGAGCTGTTCTGTCGCACCGGAAATATCGACCAGACCGAAGAACTGCAGGCCCGCCGAGGGCGGCAGGTTCTGGCCCTGCTCGGCGGTCGGCGCCTTGATGAACTTCAGCTCCGGTCCGAAAGTCATATCGAGGTCGTTGGGGCCGAAGGTGCCGGCGTGGATCGGACCTGAGACGAATTCCCAGAACGGGTTGAAATCCTGGAACTGGGCCTTGTCGGGGTTGTAGTAATGCGCCGCGGTGTAGTGGACGTCCGCGGTGAGCCACACTGTATTGGTGATGCCGGCATTCTTGATGAAGCGCAGCACATCGGCGAATTCGAGCTCGCGGCCCTTCGGCGCGCCATTGTCGTTGTTGCTGACGGCCTCGAAGCCAACCTTCTTCGCCGCGTCGTCCCAGACGACAAGGCTGAGCGGCATGTCGGCGGCAATGATCTTCCAGGTCGCCTTGGAATTTGCCAGCTCGCGCTTCAGCCACTTGGACTGCTCTTCGCCGATCATGCGCGACTTCGGCGTCAGCGTCTCTTCCAGGTCGGGGCCGTTCGGGCCGCGATAGGAGCGCATGTCGAGGAAGAACACGTCGAGCAGCGGCCCATGCGAAATCTTGCGGTAGACGCGGCCCGGCTCCGAAGGCTCGTAACGGATAGTCGTCATCTCATGGAAGGCGCGCGCCGCACGCGCCGCCAGCACATGGATCGATTTTTCCGTGTAGCGGTTGTCGGCGCTCAGATTCTTCGAATCCGACCAGTTGTTCAGTACCTCGTGGTCGTCCCACTGGTAGAAGGTCGGGCAGATGGCGCTAAGCGCGAGCACGTGCTTGTCCATCATGTTGTACTTCCACTGGTCGCGGTACTCGTCCAGCGTCTCGGCGACCTTGCGCTTGCCGTCGATCATGACGACGTTCTTCCACTTGCCGCCGCCGGGCAGGTCGACCTCGTCCTTCATGGCGCCGTCGGCATAGATCGTGTCGCCGGAGTGCAGGAAGAAGTCCGGCGTGTGCTTGGCGATGGTCGAGTAGGTCTTCATGCCGGTCTCGTCGATGCCCCAGCCCTGACCGGCGGTGTCGCCCGACCAAGCGAAGCGCACGTCGCGCTTGGACGACGGCGCGGTGCGGAAACGGCCGACGATCGGCTCGGAGACGGTGTTGATGTCGGAAAGATCGGCCGCGACCATGCGGTAAAAGATGTCCTGGTCGGAGGCGAGGTCGGTGAGCAGGCGCTTGACCGTGTAGTCGCTGGCCGGCGAGGTATCGAGCGGCGCGAGCCTGGTGGCGTTGGCGAAGCTTTCGGTCGTCGACACTTCGTACATGACGCGCGCCGGACGATCGGTGCGGGTCCAGGCCATGCCGGACGTCGCGTCGACGTCGCCGGACTGGACGCCATGGGTGAAGGCCGGGCGCTGGTTGGCGCGCGAATAGTAAGGCAGAGCGAGGCCGGAGGCACCGACAAGGCCAAAGGCGCTGGCCGAGGTGACGAAAGCGCGGCGGGTCAACGAGAGCTTGTTCATGGCTGTCTCCGGATGGCGTTGAACGGGACCGCCAAGCTGTCGCCTCAATGTTTCAGGCGCATTTCGGAACCATGAAGTTTTGATAACAGTGCACTCTTCTCCTTCTCCCCTTGTGGGAGAAGGTGGATCGGCGCGCAGCGCCGAGACGGATGAGGGGTGTTCCAGCGGAGTGACGCGTTGACGTTCCTGTGGGTGAGGCGGCGCTGACGCTCCAGCGGAGCGAGACGCCGGCATTCCCTGGAACACCCCTCATCCGACCGAGCTTCGCTCGGCCACCTTCTCCCACAAGGGGAGAAGGGAAAGATGCGCCTTAAGCGGCCTGCGGCTCCGGCTCGAAGGCCGGCCTGCTCGTATTGATCAGCAGCGAGATACAGGCCGCCGCGATACCGGTCATGCCGGCAATCAGGAACGCCAGTTCGTAATTACCCTGCAGCTCGCGCATCGTGCCGCCAAAGGCGGCGGCCGCCGCCGCGCCCACCTGGTGGCCGGCGACGATCCAGCCGAACACGATCGGCCCGCTGCGGTCGCCAAAAGCCTCGTTGGCGAGCCTCAGCGTCGGCGGCACGGTGGCGATCCAGTCAAGCCCGTAGAGCACGGCGAAGATGACCAGGCTGGTCGCCGAGAAGCCGGAATAAGGCAGGTAGATCAGCGACAGCCCGCGCACCGCGTAGTAGACGCCAAGCAGCTTGCGCGGATCGAAGCGGTCGGTGAGCCAGCCGGACAACGTGGTGCCGATCAGGTCGAAAATGCCCATCATCGACAGCAGGCCGGCGGCCTGCACCTCGCCGATGCCCATGTCGCCGCAAAAGGCGATGAGATGCGTGCCGACCAGACCGTTGGTGGTGAAGCCGCAGACGAAGAAGGTGGCGAACAGATACCAGAACACCCTGGTACCCGCCGCGCGGCGCAGCGTGTTCAACGTATGCGCGAGGAAGTTGCCCTGTGATGCCGGCGATACCGGCGGCACGTCGTCCGCATCGGCGCCGTAGCGCACCTGGCCGATCGAAGCGGGACGCTCGGGCACCAGCAGCAAGACGAACGGTATCAGCGCCGCCGTTGCGATCGCCACGGCAATCGCCACCGGCTTCCAGCCGCCGCTCTGCGCCAGCGAGGCGATCAGCGGCAGGAACACCAGCATGCCGGTGGCACTGGACGCCGACATCAGGCCCATCATCAGACCGCGATTGGTCTTGAACCAGCGGTTGACGATCGTAGCACCCAGCACGCTCGCCACCGCGCCGGAGCCGATGCCGGAAAACACCCCCCAGGTGAGGAAAAGATGCCATGGCTCGGTCATGAACAGGCTGAGCGCGGTCGATCCCGACATCACCAGCAACGCGCCGAGCAGCGTGCGGCGCAGCCCGATGCGCTCCATCAGCGCCGCGGCGAACGGTCCGGTCAGCCCGTAGAGCAGGATGCCGACACTGGCGGCCCAGGACGTAACGTCGCGGCGCCAGCCAAAACTCTCTTCCAGCGGAACCATCATCACCGACGGCGCCGAGCGCAGCCCGGCCGCGATCAGCAGGCAGAAGAAGATGACGGCAACGACGACGAAAGCGTAGCGCTGGCCAAACGGACGAGACTGAGCTATCATGTTACTGACCGGTACGTTGCAATGGGGTTATGGCTTACATACGTACCGGTCAGTAACATTGTCAAGCGAGTTGTTTGCATGCCATCGGACAATAAAATTGAAGCGTCGATCAACGAGGCGCCCGCGCCGAGGGCGGCGGACAAGATCCTCGACGTGGCGCGCGACCTTTTTTATCGCGAGGGCATCAGGGCGATCGGCGTCGACGAGATCGTCAGGCGCGCCGGCGTCACCAAGCCGAGCCTCTACCGCAGCTTCCCGTCCAAGGATGAGCTCGCTGCCTCCTATCTGCGCAAATACGACCTTGAGTTCTGGGAACGCTTCGACGAGGCTGTCGACGCGCATCCGGGCAATCCACGCGCCCAGATCATCGCTTTCCTGACCCGTGTCGGCAAACGCACGCAGAAACCCGACTATCGCGGCTGCGGTATGACCAACGCGGCGGTGGAATATCCCGAGCGCGGGCATCCCGCGCGGGTGGTGAGCGAGAACAACAAGGTCGAACTGCGCCGGCGCCTGCGCGAAATGGCAGGCGCGATGGGCGCGGGCGATGCCGACACCCTCGGCGACGGGCTGCTGCTCCTCATCGAGGGCGCCTATATCAGCGGCCAGCTTTTCGGACTGGGCGGACCGGCGGCGGCCGTCGCCCGCAACGCCGACCTGCTCATCGAAGCCAGCTTGAAGAAATAGCGGTTTGCCGGCCATCAGTGAGCGTCGGCGCTGCCCCTCACCTGCCTGCCGGCATCCTCTCCCCGTATAGTGACGGGGAGAGGGGCGCTCTCATCGATGGTTTCGCCAATCGCCAGCGCTGAAAGAAAATCGCCAACGCTGCGGCCAGCCCTTTCTCCCCGTCACTATACGGGGAGAAATGCCCGGCAGGGCAATGAGGGGCGGCGCCGGCATCGACGATTGAAGCGCGTTGCATATGGGTTGCCCTGACATCCCTGGGCCCCCGCAGATTTTACCGCTACGCTGCTGCACCAAACGGAGGTCTTCGGATGCGTACCTGGCTTGCTTGTACCGCCTTTGCCGTCCTCGGCGGATCAGCCCATGCCGGCGACATCTCCAGCGCCTACACCGATCTCGACTGGAAGAAGGACTGCGTGACCTATGCGCAGGCCGCCGAAGGCGACGGCGATTGGGCAAGCCTCGTCTGCTCCGGCTATCGCGGCTACCCGGTGCTGATCGGCTACGACGATGCGCGCGAATCCGTCTACTATGGCTTTCCGTCCGACGACATGACCGCGGTCTGGGAGAGTTTTTCCGCCTTCAACGGCTCCGGCCCCAAGGTCGAGTGGCGCATCGAGACCAACGGCGGCGTCGCCGCCCCTTTCGCCGCCATTCACCGCCGCTCGGTCAGCAACCCGCAGGACGAGAAGAAGTCGATCGAGGTGCTGGTCGTCGCCAAGGTCGCGCAACCGGAAGAGCATCAGGGCTGCACGATCGGACTGGTATTAGCCACCGGCAACGCGCAGGCCAACGACCAGGCGCGCAAGCTCGCCGACGACAAGGCAAAGACCTTCACCTGCGGCAAGGACAAGCGCGAGGTGATCGGTGACGTGCCTCCCTTCGGCAGGGTGGACAACTAGCCGCTCTCCGCCAACCATTGGAGCAATTCCAGGAAAAGTGTGAGCGGTTTTCCGTCCGGAATTGCGTCAAAACAAGGAGATAGAGCGGTTCGCCGTTTCCGTGAAACGGTGAAACGCTCTAGGCCAGTGCCCGATTGGGTTCCCATTCGCCGGCGGGCCTAGTAAACCCTAGCCCGATCGCAGCCGGCCTCGGGAGGTTCCGTTTGTCCAGTTTTGTCAGCGTCGCAAACCAGAACGGCGTGGCGGTGGTCACCATCGACAACCCGCCGGTCAATGCGCTGAGCTTTCACGTCCGCAAGCCGCTTTACGAGGCGCTGGCGGCGCTGCGCGACGATCCCTCCGCCAGGGCGATCGTCATCGCCTGCGCCGGCCGGACTTTCGTCGCCGGCGCCGACATCACCGAGTTCGGCAAGCCTGTCGAGCAGCCGGAGTTGCGCGCCATCGTCGCCCTGCTGGAGACGATCCCCAAGCCAACGGTCGCGGCCATCCACGGCACGGCGCTCGGCGGCGGGCTGGAGCTGGCGCTGGGCTGCCATTTTCGTGTCACCGACCGGGGCGCCAAGCTCGGTCTGCCGGAAGTGAAGCTCGGCCTGCTGCCGGGCGGCGGCGGCACAGTGCGGCTGCCGCGCCTGGTCGGGGCCGCGAAAGCGCTCGGCATGATCGTTTCCGGAACGCCGATTTCGGCCGGCGAAGCGAAGGCGGCCGGTCTTGCCGATGCGGTTGTCGATGGCGATCTATTGGCGCAGGCAATTCGTTTCGCCAGCGAAATGGCTCATCGGGGCGGCCCGTTCGTGCCGGTGCGCGAACGCAGTGACCGCCTCGCCGAGACCGATCTTGCCGCTTTCGACGCCCAGGCGGCAGAACTGACCAGGAAGGCCGGCGGACTGGAAGCGCCGCTTGCCTGCGCCGAGGCGGTGCGCAATGCGATCGCCTTGCCGTTCGACGAGGCGCTTGCGGCCGAGCGGCAACTCTTCCTGAAGCTCGTTTCGGGCGATCAGTCGCGCGCGCAGCGGCATTTGTTCTTCGCCGAACGCGAGGCGGCGAAAATTCCGGGCACGGATTTGCAGAAGCGCCGGATAGAACGCGTCGGCATCATCGGTGCGGGCACGATGGGCGGCGGCATCGCTATGGCCTTCGCCAATGGCGGCTTGCCGGTGACCTTGCTGGAGACGAGCGAGGAGGCGCTACGGCGCGGGCTGGCGACAATCGAGAAGAATTACACCGTCTCAGCCAGCCGCGGCTCGCTGAGAGAAGAGGCCAGGCAGCAGCGGCTCGACCTGTTCAAGGGCAGCACCGACTATGCCGACCTTGCCGATTGCGACCTGATCATCGAGGCCGTGTTCGAGGACATGGCGGTCAAGAGGGAAGTCTTCGGCAAGCTCGATGCAATCGCCAAACCCGGCGCCATCCTCGCCACCAACACCTCCTATCTCGACGTCGACGCGGTCGCCGCCTCGACCTCGCGGCCGCAAGAAGTGCTCGGCATGCATTTCTTTTCGCCGGCAAACGTCATGAAGCTGCTTGAGATCGTGCGCGCCGAAAAGACCGCGCCCGAGGTGCTGGCGACGATCACCGATCTCGCCCGGCGCATCGGCAAGGTGGCGGTGGTCGTCGGCGTTTGCCACGGCTTCGTCGGCAACCGCATGCTGTCCGCGCGAGGTGCCGAGAACGAGCTTTTGCTGCTCGAAGGCGCGACCCCGCATGAGGTCGACGAGGCGTTCACGGATTTCGGCTGGCCGATGGGACCGTTCCAGATGGGCGACCTGGCCGGCCTCGACATCGGCTGGCGCAACCGCAAGGCGCGCGGCCAGACGGCGGTGATTGCCGATACGCTTTGCGAGCAGGGCCACTTCGGCCAGAAAACCGGACGCGGCTGGTATCGCTATGAAAGCGGCGCCCGCGAGCCGGTTGCGGATCCGGAGGTCGAGGCGCTGATCCGTACGAAGGCGGCCGAACTCGGGATCGCCCGGCACAAGATCGGTGCCGACGAGATCATCGAGCGCACGCTCTATCCCCTGGTCAATGAGGGCGCCAAGATCCTCGAGGAAGGCATCGCGGCACGTGCGTCCGACATCGACGTCGTCTGGGTCAACGGCTACGGCTTTCCCATCGGCAAGGGCGGGCCGATGTTCTGGGCCGGGCTTGAAGGGGCAGCGAAGATCGTCGAGCGGCTGGAGTATTGGCACCGGCAAACGGGACGGGCGATTTTCCAGCCGGCGCCGGTGTTGAGGCGATTTGCCGAAACGGGGCGCTGGGAGGCGGTGGGAGGCCCCCAATAATTTCGTCATTCCAGGGCGAAGCGAAGCGTAGACCCTGGAATCCATGCCGTTACATCAAACGAAGAACGCGGCGGTGCAGAACGGGCGCTGGCGCTGCACCTCGCTAGTTCTGCACCGTTGCGGCGCTCGACAGTTACGGCATGGATCCTCGGGTCTGCGCCGCGTCGCTACGCTCCTTGCTCCGCCCGTGGATGACGAACCCAGAGGCGGCGAAGCCAAATTTGACCACGTGGACAAAACTTAGGGGCCGTTCCATAGTCTCTCGTCTGACATTTTCTTGAACGGCCGGCTCGACACGGCCGTCGAGGGTCACCGACGGACATTGAAAGCCGAAAACGCAAGAATCTTCCTGCACTGTGCCAAGGGTCGCCCCCCACTCCGTCGAGCTGTGCTCGACACCTCTCCCTCGATCGACGGGGGTAGAGGAAGGGCGCCAAGCGCGCCGTTGACGAAGCTCGATTCGTCGCTCGCCAGGAACAGCGCGGCCCTGGCCACTTCCTCCGGCTCGCCGATGCGGCCCTGCTGCGCGGCCATCGCGGCATCCGGATTGTGAGCATGGAAAACCCCAATCCACCGAATTTTGAAAATGAGTTTTCGGAAATCGCTCAAAAATAGCAATCGACAAAGTCTACTAACTTTATAGATTAATGGTCGCGACGGAGGATCGATCATGTCCTACATTCAGAACGCCCAACGCAAAGGCCAGAGGCTTGCCGCCGACCAGAGCTGGAGGCCCGCTTATGGCGGCACGTTCGCCTACCTCGTCTTTGCGCTGGCATTTGTGTTCACCGGCGCCGTCGTCTTCGGGATCATCCCCTGACTGAGCCGGGGCCGAGGCCCCGCCGTCCAATAGTCTGAGTTGAGTAATCGGAGCTGAAGACTGGCGGCGGGCCGGTGCGCTATCGCGTGCCGACGCATGGATTTCATTCGGGTTCGGAGCGGGGCGACCCAACGTGATGGAGGAGATGGCAATGCCGATCGAGTTCACGCATGTTCCCGGTAAAGCTGCCAACGGCAGCTTCTTCTATGATTTCGCCGAAACCGCGACCAAATTGTCGCTGATCGAGGATGCCGGCTTTCGCAAGCTGGTGGTGGACGATCCGGCCGGCCTGCTCACCAATATGGACATCGCCGCGCAGACGCTCGACCGCACCGGCTCGCTGGAGGTGGTGCTGACGCATTGGGCCGGCGTGATCGAGCCGACGGTGGCGGCAAGGCAGCTCGCCGCGCTCGATCGCAGAGGTGGCGGCCGCCTGTCGCTTCGCATGCTGAGCGAGCCGCTGGAAGACAGCGATGCCGAGGCGCGGCCGGTCGGCCACAATGTGGTCTGGCAGCGCATCGACGAATATCTCGTGCTGTTGAAGCGGCTGTGGTCTAACGAGGGGCCCTTCGACCACGAAGGCGCCTTCTACAGCGTCAGAGGTGGCTTCGTGCCACGCAAGGGCCCGCATGGCGCCGACCTTGCCATCCGCCTCGGCGGACAGTCCGGCACGGCGCTGAAAATCGCCGGCAAGCATGCCGATGTCTTCGAGCTCGCCGCCGGCTCGCCCGACGAGGTGCGGCAATTGATCGAGCGTGCACGCAGCGCCGCCGCCGAGCACGGCCGAGGCGGCAGGCTGCGCTTCGCGCTTCCGGTCCGCATCCGCCCGGACGGCTGTACCGGCACCCCGGATCACAGGGCGGTCGAGATTGCCGGGCCGCCGGCGCGGCTCGCCTTGGCGCTTTTGCCCTATGCGGCGCTCGGCATCGAGGAGTTCATGATCGGCGGCATCGACCGCCCAGGCGAGATCGCCCGTATCGGACGTGAGACGATCACGCTGGTCGCGAATTCGCTGGCGCGCCGCGAGGCGGAGGTCCCGCAACCGGGCGCGTTTGCCTCCCACACCATTGCCGAACACCGCGCGGGCTAGAGCAATTCCAGGAAAAGTGTGAGCGGTTTTCCGTCCGGAATTGCGCAAAAACAAAGGCTTAGAGCGGTTCGGCGATTCCGTGAAACGCTGAACCGCTCTAGAGCATGATGCCGAAAAGTGTGAAGCGGTTTTCGGGCAACATCATGCTCTATCTCCGAAGTCACCGCGCCCCGGAGTAGTCCAGGCCATCCATCACATAATCCGCGAACAGGAAGTCGCGGATGCCGGCGATCCGGCCGTCTTCCCAATGGACGAGAACGAAGTAGCGCGGCGGCCCGTCCGGACGGTCGGGACTGGTGACCAGAATGGCGGGCCGGCCTTCGACAAGCCCGGTCGTGAAATGCCAATGCGTTTCGTCGGCATAGCGGCCGAAATAATTGCCGACATACTCCTTGCCGTCGGCGCGCAGGCGGTTGACCAGCTCGAGCTTGACGTCCTGGGCTAGAAGGCGGCGCAGGGCATCGAAGTCCCTGGCGTTGAAGGCGGCCACATAGTCTCCGAGGCGCCGCGTTTCCTCCTGGTTGAGGGCCGGGCGAGGCGACAGCGCTGTCCGCGGCGCGGCCGCAAGCTTGCGCAGGCTCGCACGCCCCCGCTGCAGCGCGCCCTTGATCGCAGTGTCTGAGGTTTGGAGGATTTCGCCGATCTCCTCCAGGCTATGGCCAAGCACATCCTTCAGCACGACCGTGCATCGTTGCGCCGGCGGCAATTGCATCAGTTCGGCCAGGCTCGCCTCGGCGGCAATGCGGGCATCCAGCGCCGAGTTCTCGTCGGCAATCGCATCGAGCTCGATTTCGCTTTCGCGCCCGCGCGAACGGGCGCGCTTGCGTAGAAAATCGAGTGCCGCGTTATGCGCGATGCGAAACAGCCAGGGTTCTGTCCTGTCGGGCATGTCGCCATTCCTGATCGCCACGAAGCCTTTGGCCAGAGCCTCCTGGACGATGTCTTCGCCATCGATGACCGATCCAACCATCCGCGAAGCGTAGCGGTGCAGCTTGGCCCTCAAGCCGGCCGCCTCGCGCTCGAAGGCGCGAAGCCTGGTTTCGGTCGCCGCGAAGGACTGATCCTGCGAACCGGTCACGCGTCCTCCTGGTTTTCCACCCCGCCCGCATGGGAATAGGTCGTGTGACCCATCATGCTCTCGCCGGCGGCCAGCTCGACGATGCTCTTCATGTAACCGGCGAAGCGGGGATCGCCGCGGAAGGCCGCGATGTCCTCGGCCGAACGCCATTGGGAGATGTTGGCGACCTTGCTGCCGTCGCCACCGACGACCACCGATGACGACAGCGAGCCCGGCTGCTTGCTGAAGAAGTTCCGCGTCCCTTCGGCAAGGACCTTCGCAAGGTCCTGCTGCTTGCCCGGCTTGGCGGTGAAGACGTTGATCAAGGTCACTGTGGTCGACATGGCTCGGCTCCGCTTGTCCTGATGGCGGACGCCGTCGTGGCTTCCGCAATCGTCACAACCGTCAAGACGAACGCGATGCCGGGAACGGAACGGTGCATCTAGAAAATTCAGCGCGCCGCACCCGCGAACTGCCGCAACGCGGTGATGACGGCCGCCGACTCCGCCAGCGCGCCGAACACGCCGTCCTCCACCGTCACCATGTGCAGCGCGGCCTCGTGGGCCTGGCTGTCGCCGCTGGCGCAGGCATCCGCGATCGTCAGGCACTGAAAGTTGCGGTCGCAGGCCTCGCGCAAGGTGGTATGCACGCAGACATCCGTCGTGCATCCGGCGAACATGAGATGCGTGATGTCCCGCGCGCGCAGGACCAGTTCCAGATCCGTGTAGGTGAAGGCGCCGTTGCAGGTCTTGTCGACGACGATGTCTTGCGGCTCGACCTCGATATCGGAAACGATCTGGAAACCCGGGCTGGAGCGCAGCAGGATGTCGGTGCCGTCGAGCCCTGCACGCTTACGCCGCCATTTCTCGTAAGGCGTCATGTCGGCCATGTCGGCGCGGTAGCCCTGCCTGGTGTGAACGATGGTCAGGCCGGCGGCACGAGCGGCCTCGATCAGCCGGTTCACCGCCGGCAGGATGGCCCTCATTAGCGACGGATCATAGCCTTTCCTGGCGAAGTAGCCGGTCGGCGACAGAAAATCCTCCTGCAGGTCGATGACCAGCAGCGCCGTATGCTGCGGCACCAGCCTGCCGTCATAGGGAAAGTCGAACGGTATCGCCTTGATCATCCGCGGTCTCCTTCTTCGTTATCGAGCATAGCCTGCCGCGCATGCAGCGGAAGCCCCGTGGTGCTCGCCGGTGCCCGCCCCGGAGCGATTAAGCAGCGGTTCGCCGGATTTGTTGCCTGGATTCCATCTTAATCTTGACTATCATAGTCATGTTTCATACTCAGTTGGCAAGCCATGGCGGAAAGCCGTGACCGAGGTTCGCACCAGCCAGCCGACAACACCTGCCGGTTCGTGCCATGACAAAGCGAGGACGAGACTTGTCCCGGAGCGTTCTGTTCGCAGCGCTGGCCGCATCCGTGATTTTTTCGGCTGAGATAGCCGTGGCGCAGCAGCAGCCGACAACACCGCCGCGACCAGTCGCCCTTCGTCTTCAGCTTGCGGGACTAGGCTGTCGAGACGGATGGGTGGTACGCGACCCAACAATTCAGCTTAACCTTGAGATGCGGCTGGTCCGCCGGAAAATCATATGACGGTATTCACACGCCGAGCTCTTCTCAAAACCGCCGCCGCTGCCGGCCTCGCCGGCGCTGGTGCCGCGACCGTCGGCAAGCTTGCCGGACTTGCAGCAGCGAAGCCCGAGCCGCTGATCCTGAAGACCGCAGGCATTCAGGCGCGGCTGACGGACGGTGCGCCGACGAAGAATGTTCTGACCTATGGTGAAGCCGGCATGCCGCCGGTCGTCAGGATGAGGAAGGGTGAGCCGTTCGCCGCGCGGTTGATCAACGGCATCGACGATCCGACGACCATCCACTGGCATGGCATACGCGTTCCCAACAAGATGGACGGCGTGCCGTTCCTGGTGCAGCCCTACGTCTATCAGAGCGACCGTTTCGACTATGCCTTCACCCCGCCCGATGCCGGTACCTTCTGGTACCACCCGCATTGCAACACGCTGATCCAGATGGGTCACGGCCTGACCGGCGTGATTGTGGTCGAGAACCGGAACGATCCGGTCTTCGATATCGAGATGGTCGTCAACCTGCGCGACTGGCGGTTGGGCGACGACGGCCAGTTCATCGAGCCGTTCAGGCCGCGCGACGCGGCCAAAACCGGCACTTTCGGCACGGTGCGCACGGCCAACTGGCTCGACCAGCCGCAATTCGACGCGCCGGCCGGCGGGCTGGTGCGGCTTCGGACCGCCATCACCGACGTCACCCGCATCTATGCCTTCCGCGTCGACGGCGCCGAGGCGACGGTCATCGCGCTCGACGGCAATCCGGTGCCGCAACGTTTTACGCCCGATGCCTTGCAACTGGGACCCGGCCAGCGGCTGGAGCTTGCCATCCGCATGCCCGACGAGGAAGGCGCGATCGTCAGCCTGCGCGATGTCAGGGGCACCAAGCCGAAAATCCTGGCGACGCTGCGTTCGGTCGGCAGATCGCTCAAGCACGATCTTCGCGATCTCGGCCGGCTCGAAGCCAATCCGGTGGCGGACGTGGATGTCGCCGGCGCCAAGCATATTGCTCTGGCGCTGAGCGCCACGGCCGAAAACGTGCCGGGTGACGGCATTTGCGGCTCGCTCGGCTACAGTTTCTGGGCGATCAACAAGGTGCCGTGGCCCGGCGACACGCCGGACCCGACGGCGCCGCTGGCCGAACTGAAGCTCGGCCAGAGCTATGTGATCGACATGGAAAACCTCACCCCGCACTCGCACCCGATCCACCTGCACGGCATGAGTTTCAAGGTGCTGTCGTCATCGACCAGCGCTGTCCAGCCGCTCGTCTCCGACACCTATTTGATCCAGCCCAATGAGAAGGTTCAACTGGGCTTCGTAGCCGACAATCCCGGCGACTGGCTGCTGCATTGCCACATCATCGAGCATCAGAAGACGGGAATGACGAGCTATCTTCGGGTGGTGTGAAGAGCGTCTCGTTTTCGTGAGGCGGGTTGACCCCGCAGTCTGATTGCCTAGGTAGGCAACTTGCAGGCGGGGCGACATCCAACTTCGACCGACGGCATGACATCTTCGCGCATTCGAAAACTTGCCCTTGTTGCGGCAGGCATTTCTATCCTGTCTTCCTGCGTCATTCCCGATGATGCGTCGCGGGTCGCGAAGGAGGACGTCACCGCTGCCGCTGCCCGCAGGGAAATGGTCGGCCTCAGCGAGGCCGACATTCGCATGTGCGCGGGCTTTCCGAGCGCAACGGCCGACGTGGGATCATCCGGCCAGATCTGGACCTATCAGCGAACCGTGCAGCGCGGCAATCTCAACATCGTGGTGCCGACTTTGGCCATAGGTGCGGTCCCCGCTGTCGGCGGCTCGGTCAACGTCGCCCCCGGCGGCTATTGCAACACGCAGATTCGCATGCTCAACGGCCACGTCGCCGAGGTTGCCTATGCCGGCGACAACAACCTGCCGAACAGCCGCGACGCGCTCTGCGTCAGCACGGTGGACGCCTGCGTGGCTTATGCGCGCCAACACCGTTACAGCGCGCCGGCGGTATCAAGATAGGCGGAGCACCACGGCGGGCGGATGATATTTTCAGACATCGGATGCGGGCATTCCTGGTAGCGCATCGAAGCCGCGTCGTCGAACCGCCAGTAAGGCTGTGGAGAAATCCCAATTCGTCTGGCGCAACGTCCATCGACGCAGGATTCAGTCGGGCGCCAGAAGCATGTATGCTCAACGATACTGATTCTTCTGATCATTTGGCTGGTCGATGTGAGAAAAATCGTCGCTGCACTCACCGTAGCTGTTGTTCTTGTCGTCGGGCTGCTCTTCCTTGTGCCCGCTCTTGTTTCAACCGACTGGGTTCGTGCCGAATTGAGCCGGCAACTGTCATCCGCAACCGGAATGACCATTCGGCTGGACGGGCCGGTCAGATTGTCGTTGCTGCCCAAGCTGGCGGTGGTCGCGGACGATATCTCGCTCTCGACCGGCACAGGCGACATCGCGATATCCGCTCCGCGTTTTTCGACGTCGGTAACGCTGTCGTCGCTATGGTCGAAAAAGCTTGAGATACAGTCCGTCGCGCTGATGGATCCGACAATCGCGCTCAAGGCTTCGGCAAACGCGGCCTCGCCTCCGGAACCGAAGGATGTCCAGGCAGATCCGTTCGCGGCGATTGTCGATGCGCTCGAGCGGCTGGCGATCAACCAACTGACCATAACGAATGGCACCCTTACCTCGGGCGCTTCTGCCGGCAATGCCGCCACGGTTACGGCAATCGACGCCGATCTGAGGATTCCTGACCTCGACCGGGAGACCTCGTTTTCAATGGCAGCCACGAGTAACGGCCGCCGGGTCGAAATGAGTGGGAGCCTTTCCGCATTGAGGCCGATCCTCAAACGGCTCCCGGCCCAGATCGCCATTGAGGCGCGGCTCGACCCGGCGCCGGTTCCCAAATTCTCTTCATTGCATGCGAGCGGCGAGATCCAGCTCAACGGCAATGGCAGTTATCAGATCAAGGGTGGAAAGTTCGATATTGGCGATCAGAGCTTCCAGATGGATGCGCTCTTTCAGCCAGGGGCGCGGCATCGCTTCTTCGCCGACCTCTCAGCGAAGCGCGTCGATATCGACGCCTTGAGCGATATTGGAAAGAGTGGTTCCGGCGCGGGCAAACCTGCAGCCGGTTCCGCAGAACCCGACCTTGCCATGCTGTCCGCTTTCGACGCCGACATCAGCATTGCCATCGATGAGTTGGTCGGCGGCAAGATACGGGCTTCCGACGTCCAGCTCGCAGCAACGTTGCGCGACGGGCATCTCGAGGCAAAGCTGGAGCATTTTGGCCTCGACGCGGGAAGCCTCACCGCGAAAGCCTCGACGAATGTCGGTGAAACGCCTCCCACCATACGGGGCAACATTGCCAGTTCAGGGCTGGACATCGGCTCGATAGCGAAGCTGGCCGGACAATCCGTGCCATTGTCCGGCAAGCTCACAGCCGATATGGGGTTCGCTTTTCGCGGGCTCACCGCGGAACGCATCCGCAGCAGCGCCAATCTGCAGGGAACGGTCGGAATTCGCGAGGGCAAGCTTCCGCTTGCAGCACTTGCCGATGCCCGAACGGCCGACGACATCACCGGGCTCAATCTTGACGTGAAGGTTCACGAAGTCGGCAAGCCTGTCGATTTGACGGGCAAGCTCGCGTGGCGGGGGCAGGCCGTGACGTTCAAATCCCAGGTCGCGCCCGCGTCCTTTCTTGGCCGTGCCTCTGATGCCGACGCATCCGGGCCGATCAGCCTTTCGGTTTCCTCCAAATATCTCGAAGGCAGCATAAACGGCGTTGCCGGAGGCGGTGGCACGTTCAAGGGCCAGGCTTCGGCCACGTCGCCCTCGGTCGACAAGCTGATGCAATGGTTGGGACAAGGCGCTTCCCGCAGTCTGCAGGACTTTGCCTTCAAGGGCGATGTCGATGCCGGCCCGAAGCAATTCTCCTTCCAGAAGGCCACCGTCACCTTGAACGGCGTCAAGGCGTCGGGGCAAGGCTCGGTGAAACTGGGGGAGCTTCTCACGATCCGGACGTCGCTCAATTTCGCGAAACTCGACTTTGCAGCGCTCGCCGGCGGCGGCGGGGCCGTGGCCGGCGGCAAACAGAAACCGGGCGGGGCAGCCGACGCGCCGATCGATCTTTCCTTCCTCAAGGGAATCGATGCCAGGATCGAGGTCGCGGCAGACAAGCTCGGCTATGGAAAAGCCTTCGCGGGGCCGGTCGCAACGGTCCTGACGATTGCCGACGGCAAGGCCCACCTGAACGTGCCGCAAAGCCCCTTCTACGGCGGCACGATTGCCGCGGAAATGACCGCCGACGGCTCCCGCGACGCCGCTTCCCTGGAACTGAACACTGCGATCGCTGGCGCGGCTGCGGCTCCCTTGCTTCATGATGCGACGGATTTTGACCGCATCGAAGGAACGCTCGATGCGACGGCCGCGGTTTCAGGCTCGGGAAAGACCACGAGATCGCTTGCCCGTTCCCTCGGCGGCAAGGCGGCGACAAAGTTCAGCGACGGCGCCTTCCGCGGCATCGACATAGCGGAGGTCTACAACAACCTCGCCGGACTGCTCGCCGGCGGCTTCAAGCAGGATCAGGCCAAGAAGACGACATTCACGGAACTCGGCGCCTCATTCGCGATCGAGAACGGCGTCGCGCAGACGACGGACATCAGCCTGCTGGGCCCGCTGCTGCGAATGGACGGCTCGGGCAAGATCGACCTCGCCGACCAGACGCTCGACATGCATCTCAACCCCCGCGTCGTCGCTTCGCTTGCCGGGCAAGGAGGCGAGGTTGCCGTAAAGGGCATCGGGGTGCCGATCATGGTCCAGGGTCCGCTGTCCGCGCCCCGTGCCTATCCGGACCTGAGCGCGTTGGCCAAGGACCCGCAGGGCGCGCTGGATATGTTGAGCCGCCTCGGGCTGCCGACCGGAAAACTGAATCTCGACAAGCTGATTCCGGGCCAAACGGGCTCGAACGGCGACGGTTCCGGCAAGGGAGCGGCGGATCTGATCGGCGATCTTCTGCGCAACGCCGCGCCCCGGCCCAAAGCGTCGCCCGCCGCTCCGGAAGCAGCCGTGGCGCCGGACAACGGCAATACGGAAAACCCGCCGCCGCCAAGTTCGAACGCGGGCGGCGGCGCCGAAGCCGAGACCACCGCGCCAGCGGTGGAACCCGCCTCCGCCGATCCGCAAACCGCCCCCGCTTCGCCCGAAGCTTCGAAGAAAGGGGAAATAGACACGCTCCTCGATCAGCTGGCGAATTAGCGTTACGGGATGCGCTCGGTCCGCGGGGATGGCGTGAAAGACACCGATCGCACTTGCGAACTTCAAGCCTGAAGGCCGGCTTCGGGCATGCCGGCTCAAAACATGATCTAACGCTCATATGTGCGGCCGAAAATCAATGTGATCTCCGGCCGCCTCAAATCGTCCCCAATCCGGAGGTTCTTCCGGCCCTGACTTGGAGACGTTGGAGAGGCCGATGAAATTATCTGTTCTTGCCCTTGCCGGGACCATGCTGGCCGTGATGCCAGCGGCGGTCCAGGCGGCGCCGATGATTGGCGTGCCGGCCGGAAATAGCCTGGTGCGGGAGGCGCATGTCACATGCGCTTATTTGACCGATGACGGCTACTGCGTGCGGCCGCACAAGACGCACAAATACTGGAAGCGGCAACGTTACTACAGGCCCGCCTACCGCACCTATGAGCCGCAGCCGCCGGACGAGTATGACTGGCGCTATCAGCGTCCACGCACGATTATCCGGGTCATTCCCAACTACCCCCCGCGGGACGAAGACAATCGGGATGATTGGGACGATTGAGGCCCGCCTAATGCATGTCGCCCAGAAGTGTGCAGCGGTTCTGGGACAACGACATGCATCAAAACAAAGACTTTAAAGCGCGTCGCCTGAATCCGGTTCGGCGCGACGCGCTTTAGGGCAATTCCAGGAAAAGTGTGAGCGGTTGGGTTCGGCGTCTTCGCCGCAACCTTCCGCCCGGAATTGCGTCAAAACAAGGAGATAGAGCGTTTCGCTTGCCAAGCGGCCCGCTTGCGGGCCTTTTGGCCCAAAGTGGCCGGCATTCGGCCCATCCACGAAGAGCGGAGAATCGCGGCTCCTACCGCTTCAGGGCGATGCTGATGCCGCTGAGATCGGCGTTGACCTGCAGGCCGACCTGCCTGCCGGTGAGCTCGAGCTGGGCGCCCTTGTCATTGGTCATGACGATCACCTGGGCGCCTTTGCCGAGCGCGCCGCCGCCGCCGGCGGCGCCGTAGACACCGGTCACATCGCTGGCGCGGCGAATATGCCGAACGGTGCCCTGGAAATAAGTCTTGGAAGCCCCGAAGGCGAGGCCGCCCGAGACGCCGCCGACCGAGATAGGATAGCGTTTGCCATGGAAAGTCAGCGTGCCTTCGCCGCCGGAGCCGCCGATGAAGAAGGCTGCCTTGTAGACGGAAAAGCGGATCGTGCCGCTGTCGGCATGCGCAGCGCTTGCAATGCTCACACCCGCTGCGGCGATTGCCGCGACCGCGACGGAACGGAACCTGGACGAAATCATCATGATGGAACTCCTCAAGGATCGCCGCTTGCCCAACCGGCCGGGCACGTCAGCTTCGTATCAAAGCATAGTTGAACAGTCTCGGCCCGTCATTGGTTCCAAGCACACAGCCTGAAATCCGGCGTTCACGAAATGCTGAGTGAG
Organism: Mesorhizobium sp. Arg314; assembly: GCF_053714275.1. NCBI lineage: Bacteria > Pseudomonadati > Pseudomonadota > Alphaproteobacteria > Hyphomicrobiales > Phyllobacteriaceae > Mesorhizobium > Mesorhizobium sp. Arg314. The sequence goes on from NZ_JBSKBP010000007.1 coordinate 85,128, forward strand.
AGGCAAAAGCCGACGCGAAGCAATGCTCATGCTGGCTGGTGGAGCTGAGGGGGATCGAACCCCTGACCTCGTCATTGCGAACGACGCGCTCTCCCAGCTGAGCTACAGCCCCGTTCCAGCGGATCGGCTTGTATCGGTCGCTGCCGTTTCATGTCAAGGCGAAACGGCTGCCTGGCGTCGATGCGCGCGGCCGGCGGGCCTTGCCGGCTCCGCACGCAATGGCTACATGTCGGCGACAATTTGGAGACCGGCATGATCGCCCTTATTCAGACCATCGTCATGGCGCTTGATATCTACTGGTGGATCATCATCGCCTCGGCGATCTTTTCCTGGCTCTACGCCTTCAATGTCGTCAACTCGCGCAACCAGTTCGTCGGCACCGTCGGCAACATGCTCTTTCGGCTGACCGAGCCGGCATTGCGCCCGATCCGCCGCTTCATGCCTGATCTCGGCGGCATCGACATTTCGCCGATCATCCTCCTGTTAGTCATTTTCTTCATCCGGCAGTTTCTGGTCACCACCGTCTGGTCGTGGGTCGTCACCGGCGGCTGATGAACACGTCGTTTCGGCTGCGCGAGAACGGCATCGACCTTTACGTGCGACTGACGCCGAAAGCGGCGCTCGATCGGATCGATGGTGTCGGGACCACCGCCGATGGTCGCAGCTATCTCAAGGCCCGCGTTCGCGCCGTGCCGGAGAACGGCGCCGCCAATGCGGCGCTGGAACGAATGCTGGCCAAGGCGCTCGGCGTGCCGGGGTCGGCCGTTTCGGTGGTTGCCGGCGGCACATCGCGGCTGAAGACGCTGCGGATAGCGGGGGATGGGGCTGAATTGGCGAAGAAGGCTGAGGCGCTCGCCGGCGGTTGAAGTCGATGCGGCCAATTCCATCGGTTAGCGCTGCCCCTCATTGCCCTGCCGGGCATTTCTCCCCGTATAGTGACGGGGAGAAAAACGCCGGCGTCGGCGATTTCGCTAACCATCAACGTTGCAGAAAGTAGCGCCGAGGTAGCGGCCAGCCTTCTTCTCCCCGTTTACGGGGAGAAGGTGCCGGCAGGCGGATGAGGGGCGGCGCGGCGGTTGAAGATTGAGCAGCTTGTGGGCGGCAATTTTGCCTGCCGCAGGCAAAAGTTATCGCCTCAATCGCCCAGCGGCAACCTCGGATCGTCCACCTTCAGCGTGTTCACGCTCTGCTTGATGCGGCGCAGGTTCTCCAGCACTTTCGGCCCGCGCGATTCCGCCACCGTGGTGGCGATCATGTCGACGATGGCTAAAAGCGCGTAGCGCGACGAGGTCGGTTTGTAGATGTTGCCGTCCTCGACGGATTGCAGAAGGATGACCGTCTCGGCGACCTTGGCCAAAGCCGAGTCCGGTGCGGTGATGGCAACGGTCGCCGCGCCATATTGCTGCGCGACCTCGACCGCTTCGATCACCGAACGCGCATAGCCGGAGACCGAGAAGGCGACCAGCGTCGTCTCGGGCGTCGCGACGGCGGCATACATGCGCTGCAGCTGGCCGTCGATCTGGGCGAGCGCCGACAGGCCGAGCCGGAACAGCCGGTTCTGCATCTCGGTCGCCATCATCGAGGAAATGCCGCCGGAGCCTATGCACAATATGTTGCCTGAGGCGGCGATACGGGCGGCGACATCCATCAGCGTCGTCATGTCGAGGTTTTCGCTGGCGCGCTGGATGGCGGCGATCGCCGCTTCGGTAATCGCGGAGGCGATGCGCTGCTCGCGCGCGTCCCGGCTGAGCGGCTCCGGCGACAGATACTGGCCGCCGATGGCGATTGCCTGCGCCAGGTAGAACTTGAAATCGCGCAGGCCTTCGCAGCCGAGATTGCGGCAGAAGCGGGTGACGGTCGGCTCGCTGACGCCCACGCGCGCGGCAATCTCCGAGATGGCGGCCTTGGAGGCGAAATCGAGATCGGAAAGCACCAGCCCGGCCAGCCGGCGGTCCGACTTGGTGCCGTCCTGCGACATCAATTGCAGGCGGGTGATGATGTCGGCCGGGGTCTTCATTTATATTTATCGATCTTCACGTCTGCATTTTCACAGGGGCAGGCCCGTCGCCTTGTCGAACAGGTGGATGTTGCGCGGATCGACGCTCACCGGCAGCCGGTCGCCCGGCTTCACCTGCAACCGGTCGCGGAACACCGCGCGCACCGGATCGCCGCCGACCGAGCCGTAGACATGGGTTTCCGAGCCGGTCGGCTCGACGACATCGACCTTGATGGCGATGGCATCGTCGCCAGCGCCAACCATGAAATGCTCGGGCCGGATACCGATCTCGACCGTATCGCTGCCGGACGCCGCCTTGCCGGCAAGCGCCAGCCGGCCGCCGCTGCTGGTCTCGAACCAGGACTTGCTGTCGGCGGCCTTCAGCGCGCCCGACACAAAACTCATCGAAGGCGAGCCGATGAAGCCGGCGACGAATTTGTTGGCCGGCCGGTCATAGAGTTCTAGCGGCTGCCCGACCTGCTGGATGCGGCCGCGATCCATCACTACGATGCGGTCGGCCATGGTCATCGCCTCGATCTGGTCGTGGGTGACGTAGACGATGGTCGATTTCAGCCGCTGATGCAACGCCTTGATTTCGGTGCGCATCTGCACGCGCAGCTGCGCGTCGAGGTTGGAGAGCGGCTCGTCGAAGAGGAAGACCGACGGCTCGCGCACGATAGCACGGCCCATGGCGACGCGCTGGCGCTGGCCGCCGGACAGTTGCCTCGGGTAGCGGTCGAGATAGGAGAAGAGGTTCAGCACCCCGGAGGCCTTCTTCACCTTGTCGTCGATCGCGGCGCGGTTCTCGCCGCGGATTTTCGGGCCGAAGCCGATATTTTCGGAAGCTTTCAGATGCGGGAACAGCGCGTAGGACTGGAACACCATGGCGATGTTGCGCTTCTGCGGCGGCAGCTCGTTGGCCCTTAAGCCGCCGATGACGAGATCGCCGGAGGTGATCGTCTCCAGCCCGGCCAGCATACGCAACAGGGTGGACTTGCCGCAGCCGGACGGCCCGACCAGCACGACGAACTCGCCGGTCTTGATGTCGAGGTTGATGTCCTCGAGGATTTTGTGCTGGCCGAAGGATTTCGACAGGTTGCGAAACTGGACGTCGGTCATGGTCACGCTCCCAATATGTCGTCGATGAAAGGCAGGTAGCCGGCTGTCAGTCCGGCGTCCACCGGCACCACAGCACCTGTTATGCCGGAAGCGCGCTCGGAGGCAAGGAAAGCCACGGCTTCCGCCACTTCCAATGCATTGACGATGCGGCCGAGCGGATAGAGCCGCTGCAGCCGGCCGAGGATCTCGGGATCCTTGGCCAGGCGATGGTCCCACGCGGCGGTGCGGATCGACCCCGGGCAGACGACATTGGCGCGCAACCCGCTGCGGCCAAGCTCGACGGCGATCGATTTGGCGTAGGCGTTGATGCCGGCCTTGGCCGCGGCATAGGCCGGATTGCCGAAATGCGCCATGGCATTGACCGAGGAGATGAAGACGACGCTGCCCGAACCGCGCCCGGCCATCGCCTTGATCAGCGGATCGGCGAAGGTCATCACGCCGGTCAGGTTGAGGTCGAGCTCCTGCTCGATCCTGTCCGCCGTCAGCGCCTTCAACGTCTCGGCGCGTGTCCAGCCGGCATTGTTGATCAGGATGTCGGGAACACCGTCTTTGTCGAGCAGCGCGGGGATCGCCGCTTCGATCGAGGCCCGGTCGAGCAGGTTGAAGACATGGCGCGAGGCGATGTGCGGGCTGGCCAGCGCCTCCGTCGACTGGTCGCAGCCGACGATGCGCGCGCCGCCCTCGGCCATGAGCTGCACGATCGCCGAGCCGAGGCCGCCGCCGGCGCCGGTGACGACAATTGTCTTGCCCTCGAACTCGGCTTTCGAACCCACGCCGCGCGCTCCTCCACCGCTCATTTTGAACCAATAGGCTAGCCAAGCAAATGTAATTAAACAACATGATAATCCACTTGCATAGCGGGAAATGATGGATAATGTAGGAAAGTCACATAAATCCTGCACTCATAAGAGTCAGGGCGCCAACGTGCATCAACGGGAGAAATCGGATGAGCCTTGCGAAATGGACTGTCGGCCTGTTGGCCGGAATGAGCATGCTGACTTTTGCCGCATCCGCCGATGCGGGCGAGGTGCGCGTCACCGTCGCCGAATACAGCGCCAAGACCGGTCCCTATTTCGAAGCGGTGAAGAAGGAGTTCGAGGCGGCCAATCCCGGCATCACCATCAAGTATGAAGTGGTTCCGTGGGATGTGCTGCTGCAAAAACTCACCACCGACATCACCGCCGGCACCAATGCGGATCTCTCGATCATCGGCACGCGCTGGCTGATCGACTTCGTCCAGCAGGATGTCGCCGAGCCGCTCGACAGCTACATCAAGCCCGAATTCAAGGACCGCTTCATCGACACCTTCCTGCAGCCCTCGATCATGGACGGTCACACCTACGGCCTGCCGATCGCGGCTTCCGCGCGCGCCATGTATTACAACAAGGAATTGTTCGAGAAAGCAGGCATCGCCAAGCCGCCGGCAACCTGGACCGAACTGCAGGAAGACGCCCGCAAGATCAAGGCTCAAGGCGCCTTCGGCTTCGGCCTGCAGGGCAAGGAGATCGAGACCGACGTCTATTACTACTATGCGATGTGGTCGCAGGGCACCGAGATCCTCAACAAGGACGGCACGTCCGGTTTGAGCATGCCCGGCGCACTCGAAGCCGCCAAGCTCTACAAGTCGATGATCGACGAGGGCCTGACGCAACCGGGCGTCACCTCCAACAACCGCGAGGACGTGCAGAACCTGTTCAAGCAGGGCAAGGTCGGCATGATGATCACCGCGCCCTTCCTGTCCAACCAGATCAAGGACGAAGCGCCGAGCCTGAAATATGGCGTCGCCGCCATCCCTGCCGGTCCGACCGGCGCGCGCGGCACCTATGGTGTCACCGACTCCATTATCATGTTCAAGAACTCCAAGAACAAGGACGAGGCCTGGAAGCTGCTGGACTTCCTGTTCACCAAGGAGCAGCGCGCCAAGTTCACGCAGGGCGAAGGCTTCCTGCCGGTGAACAAGGAAGAGGCGAAAATGGATTACTACGTCAACAACGCCGATCTCGCCGCCTTCACCGCACTTCTGCCCGACGCCCGCTTTGCGCCGGTCATTCCGGGTTGGGAAGAAATCGCCCAGATCACCTCGGACGCCATGCAGAAGATCTATCTCGGCAGCGCCGAGCCGGGAGCAGCGCTGAAAGACGCGGCGGCCAAGGCCGACGCTGTGCTGAAGAAGAAATAAGGGCGTATCTCCCTGCGCCCGTGGCGCGCTCCACCCCGTCGGAGCGCGCCACACTTCTAGAAGAAATAGTCGGCCCTTCTCCGCGGAATGGCGAAGACGGCCAAGCAATCACTCCCAACAAAAGGACAACTCGTCGACGTCAGCGCTGCCCCTCATTGCCCTGCCGGGCATTTCTCCCCGTATAGTGACGGGGAGAAAGGGCTGGCCGCGATCTTGGCGCCCTTTTTGGGACGCTGGCGAAAGCTGCGATGAAAGCGCCCCTCTCCCCGTCACTATACGGGGAGAGGATGCCGGCAGGCAGGTGAGGGGCGGCGCAAACGCCCGGAAGGGTTCGAAACTGAGTGCCTAGAGCAATTCCAGGAAAAGTGCGCAGCGGTTTTCCGTCTGGAATGGCGTAAAAACAAAGAGTTAGAACAGGTCAGGATTAGCCTAGCTGGCAAGCCAGCGCTGCTGATGCCTCGCAACACGGTACAAACCAGCCCGATGCAAAGCCGGATCCTGCCCTATCTGCTGACGCTGCCCAGCCTGCTGCTCGCGGCGGTGGTCATCTTCTGGCCGGTATGGGATCTCATCCAGATCTCGACGCATGACGTCAATCGCTTTGGCCAGCTGCGCGAGTTCAGCGGTCTCGCCAATTTCGCCGAGTTGTTCGCCGACCCCGATTTTGTCGCGGCACTTTGGCGCACCGGGCTGTGGACCGTGCTGGTGGTCGGCGGCGCGCTGCTTCTGTCGATCCCGGTGGCGATGATCCTCAACATGGATTTCTACGGCCGCGGCTTGGCGCGTGTCATCATCATGCTGCCCTGGGCGGTATCGCTGACCATGACCGCGGTGGTCTGGCGCTGGGCGCTCAACGGCGAAAGCGGCATGCTGAACTCGGCACTGATGAAGCTCGGCATCATCAGCCAGAACATTCAGTGGCTGGCCAGCGCCGAGACGGCCTTTCCGATGCAGGTGCTGATCGGCATATTGGTGACGGTGCCGTTCACCACCACGATCTTCCTCGGCGGCCTGTCCTCGATCCCCGACGATCTCTACGAGGCGGCCGCACTTGAAGGCGCAACGCCGTTGCAGCAGTTCCGCGAGATCACCTTTCCACTCTTAAAACCCTTCATCAACATCGCGATCGTGCTCAACACCATCTACGTCTTCAACTCCTTCCCGATCATCTGGGTGATGACGCAGGGCGGGCCGGCGAACTCGACCGATATCCTTGTCACGCATCTTTACAAGCTCGCCTTCCGCATCGGCAAACTGGGCGAGGCCTCGGCGGTGTCTTTGGTGATGTTCGCGATCCTGCTCGTCTTCACCATGATCTATGTGCGCCTCGCCATGCGGGAGCAGCGGGCATGAAACCCAAACTGAAGCGCACCATCATGGCCTGGCTGCTGCTGGCCCCATTGATCGTAGTGACGATCTTTCCCTTCGCGGTGATGTTCCTCACCGCCGTCAAGCCGCGCACGGAGGTGCTGACCCCAAGCTGGTGGCCGAGCGAATTCCGTTGGTCGAATTTTGCCGACATGTGGGTGGCGACCGGCTTCGGCCAGGCGCTGCTCAATTCGCTCTATGTCTCGGCGCTGGCGACAATCGGCGCTATCCTGATCTCGGTGCCGGCCGCCTACGCGATGTCGCGGTTTCGTTTTGCAGGCTATGGCGCCTTCCGCCAGTTCCTGCTGATCTCGCAGATGATCTCGCCGATCGTGCTGGTGCTCGGCCTGTTCCGCCTGATGGCCGCCTGGGGGCTGGTCGAGAGCACCACGGCGCTCGGCTTCATATACATGGCCTTCAACGTCGCCTTCACGGTCTGGATGCTGCAGAGCTATTTCGACACCATCCCGCGCGATCTCGAGGAGGCCGCCTGGATGGAAGGCGCAGGCCGTTGGCTGACCTTGCGAAAAGTATTCCTGCCGCTCTGTCTGCCGGCGATCGCGGTGACGGCGATCTTCACCTTCATCAACGCCTGGAACGAATTCGTCGTCGCGCTCACCATGCTGCGCAGCCAGGAGAGCTACACACTGCCGATCCAGGTTTTCTCGCTGGTCGCCGGCCGCTATACGATAGAATGGCACCATGTCATGGCGGCCACGCTGCTGGCGACCCTGCCGGTGGCGATCCTTTTCATCTGGCTGCAGCGCTATCTGGTCCGGGGCCTTGCGCTCGGGGCCGTTAAATAGCAATCCCGGCAATTCCAGGAAAAGTGTGCAGCGGTTTTCCGTCGGGAATTGCGAAAAACAAGAAGTACACCACGGAGTTTTGATGCGCATCTTCACCGCCTCGCTGGCGACGGAAACCAACACCTTCTCGCCGGTGCCGACTGACCGCGCCTCGTTCGAGATGGCCTTCTATGCCGGTCCAGGCAAGCATCCCGAGACGCCGACGCTCTGCTCCTCGCCCATCGTCGCGCTGCGCAAGCGCGCGGCCAAGGATGGCCTGACCGTCATCGAAGGCACCGCCACCTGGGCCGAGCCCGGCGGCCTCGTGCAGCGCCAGACCTACGAAGCACTGCGTGACGAGATCCTTGGCCAGCTAAGGGAAGCGCTGCCTGTCGACGCCGTCATCCTTGGCCTGCATGGTGCAATGGTGGCACAAGGCTATGACGATTGCGAAGGCGATCTGCTGGAGCGCGTGCGCGCCATCGTCGGGCCGAAAGTCGTGATCGCCTCGGAGTTCGATCCGCACAGCCACCTGACACCTAAGCGCGTCGCGGCTTGCGATGTCATGGCCTATTTTCTGGAATTCCCGCACACCGATTTCTACGAACGTGGCGAGCATGTCGTCGAGCTTGGCCTTGCCGCGGCGCGCGGCGAGATCAAGCCGGTGATCTCGACCTTCGACTGCCGCATGATCCAGGTGCTGCCGACCAGCCGCGAGCCGATGCGCTCCTTCGTCGACAAGATCAAGGCGCTGCATGGCAAGGACGGCGTGCTGTCGGTCTCGGTCATCCACGGCTTCATGGCCGCCGACGTGCCGGAGATGGGCACGCGCATCCTGGTCATCACCGACAACGACAAGGCGAGAGGCGACAAGCTCGCCGAGGCGCTGGGGCGTGAGCTCTATGGGCTGCGCGAGAAGACCGCCATGACGATGCTGTCCGCCTCGGCGGGCATCGAGCAGGCACTAGCCGTGCGGGCAGAGCGCAAGGACAAGCCCGCGGTGATCGCCGACATCTGGGACAATCCAGGCGGCGGCGTGCCGGGCGATGGCACCATCGTGCTGCGCGAGCTGCTTTCGCGTGGCGTGCACAATGTCGGCGTGGCGTCGATCTGGGATCCGATCGCCGTGACCTTCTGCCATGCCGCCGGCGAAGGCGCTGTCATCGACCTGCGCTTCGGCGGCAAGGCCGGGCCGCAGGCCGGCGAGCCGATCGACGCGCGTGTCACGGTGCTGAAGGCGGTCAGCGAGGGCTGGCAGAGTTTCGGGCCGAGCCGGGTGACGCTCGGGCCATCAGCGGTGGTGCGCGTCGAAGGCACCGAGGTCGAAATCATCCTGAACACCAACCGCACCCAGACCTTCGAGCCGGATATCTTTTCCAATATAGGCATCGATCCGCTGTCGAAGGACATCCTGCTGATCAAGTCGACCAACCATTTTTATGCCGGCTTCGAACCGATCGCCGCCGAGATCATCTACGTCGCCGCGCCGAGCTCCTATCCGAGCAACCCGGCGGTGACGGATTACAGGAAGTTGACGAGGCCGATCTGGCCAAGGGTGGCTGATCCGTGGAGCGCTTCCCCTTCTCCCCTTGTGGGAGAAGGTGGATCGGCGCGCCAGCGCCGAGACGGATGAGGGGTGTTCCAGCGGAGTGACACGTTGGCGTTCCCTGGAGCACCCCTCATCCGGCCGCTTCGCGGCCACCTTCTCCCACAAGGGGAGAAGGAAAAGGCGCACTACACCAGCCCCCGCTTCACCATCATCGCCTCGGGCGATGGCATCTTGCCGCGAAACGCCGTGTAGAGCTCTTCGGGGTCTTTCGAGCCGCCGGCGGCGTAGATGTTCTTCCTCAGCCGCTCGGCGAGCGCCGGATTGAAGGGGTCGCCCGTCTCCTCGAAAGCCGAGAAGGCGTCGGCGTCGAGCACTTCCGACCACATGTAGGAATAATAGCCGGCTGAGTATCCGTCGCCGGCAAAGACATGGCCGAAATGCGGGGTGCGGTGGCGCATCGCTATCGTGTCCGGCATATGCAGCTTTTCGAGCGTTTCAGCCTCGTATCGAAGCGGCTCTGCGGGTGCGTCCGGCCTGGCATGATAGGCCATGTCGATCAGCGCCGAGGCGGTGAACTCGACCGTGGCGAAGCCGGCGCCGAAGGTACGGGCGGCGAGCATCTTGTCGAGCAGCGCCTTCGGCATCGGCTTGCCGGTCTTGACGTGCAGCGCGTGCTTTTCCAGCACCGCCGGCACCGTCAGCCAATGCTCGTAGAGCTGTGAGGGCAATTCGACGAAATCTCGGCTGACAGACGTGCCCGAAACCGATGGCCAGGTCACGTCGGTCAGCATGCCGTGCAGCGCGTGGCCGAACTCGTGGAACAGGGTCTTCGCTTCATCGACGGAGAGAAGCGCAGCCTCGCCGGCCGGCGGCTTGGCGAAATTCATGATGTTGTAGATGACCGGCTTGGCGCCATTGCCCAGCTTGTAGCCGGATTGCAGCGCGCTCATCCACGCGCCGGAGCGTTTTGAGGGCCGCGCGAAATAGTCGGCCAGGAACAGGCCGCGCTCGCTGCTGTCGGCATTTTTCACCACGAAGGCACGCGCATCGGGATGCCAGGCGACAATGCCCTTCTTCTCCTCGAAAGTGATGCCGAAGAGTTTTGTGGCGACGTCGAAGCAGGCCTCGATGACACGCTCGAGCTGCAGGTATGGCTTCAGCTCCGCTTCGTCGAAGGCGAATTTCTCGGCGCGCAGCTTCTCCTGGTAGAAGCGCCAGTCCCAGGCCGCGAATTTCTCGTTGCTGCCGGCTTGCGTGGCAAGTCGCTCCAGGTCCTTCTGGTCGGTCGCGGCCTTTTCCAGCGCCTTTTCCCAGACAGGATCGAGCAGGTCGTGCACGGCCTTCGGCGTCTTCGCCATCGTGTCGTCGAGCTTCAGCGCCGCGAAGGAGCCGTAGCCGAGCAGCTTCGCCTTTTCGGCGCGCAACCTCAGCATGTCGCGCACAACGTCGGTATTGTCGGTGGCGCCGCCATTTTGGCCGCGCATGGTGAAAGCGCGGAAGGCGGTCTCGCGCAGGTCGCGGCGCTCCGAAAAGGTCGAGAACGGCTCGTAGATCGAGCGCGACAGCGTCACCGCATAGTGGCCCTTCCGGCCGCGCATCCCGGCCGCTTCAGCCATCGCGCTTTTCAGAAAGTCCGGCAGGCCGGCAAGGTCGGCCTCGTCGAGGAACAGCGCCCAGTCGCGCTCGTCGGCAAGCACATTCTGGCCGAAATTGGTGCCAAGCGAGGAGAGCTCCTCATTGATTGCCGCGAGCCGCTTCTTGCCTTCGGCGTCCAGTTTCGCGCCCGACCGGACAAAGCCTTTCCAGGTCTTTTCCAGCACGCGCAGCGTTTCCGGATCGAGGTCCAGGCTTTCGCGGCGCTGGTAGAGGTCGTCGATGCGGGCAAACAGCTTCTCGTTCATCGAGATCGCCGAGAAATGCCGCGACATTTTCGGCGAAATGTCGCGCTCCAGCGCCTGGATCGTGTCGTTGGTGTGGGCGCCGGCGCGGCACCAGAAGATCGACGAGACATGGTCCAGCGGCTCGCCGGCAAGCTCCAGCGCTGCCAGCGTATTGTCGACGGTCGGCGCCTCGCTGTTGCCCGCGATCGCGTCGACCTCGGCCTGGTGCGCCAAGAGCGCGGCGTCGAAGACCGGTCCGAAATCATTGTCGCCGATGCGCGAGAAATCCGGCAGGCCGAGCGGCCCTTGCCAGACGGTCAGCGGATGAGCGGCGAGGTCGACGGATTTTGAAGATGACATGGGCACTTCCGGTGGGCTGATTTGGAGGCGGGCTGCCTCGGATGTAGGGCGATGCCGCGCGCCGCGCAACTCGGGTCGCCCCGGGATCGCAAACGCTGGAGATTGGCTGAAGCCCTCCGAACCTTGTCATCCCAGGGCGGAGCAGGAGCGTCACCTCCGTCGCGTAGACCCGAGGATCCATGCCGTTACCTTGATCGAAGGGTGCAGCGGAGTAGAATTCTGCACCGTTGCAACGCTCGAATGTAACGGCATGGATCCTCGGGTCTGCGCCGCGTCGCTTCGCTCCTTGCTTCGCCCGTGGATGACGATCGCGATGGGCGTTTCGGCCAATCGCCAAGGCATGCGACCTGCCCTGCCACGCAAACCCTAATAACCGCTGCAGTCCTGCGCCACCGCCCTCTGGGTGCTGGCGGTGATACGGCCACCGGCGACGGAGAAGGTCTCGCGCATCAGCGTGTCGTTTTTGGGGAAGTCGTAGCAGGCGAGCACCGTGGTCTGGCCGTTCTCGCTCTTTTCGATGCGATGGCGGATCGCGGCCCCAGCGACCGCGCCCTGCCACTCATCGATCGAGGCGATGAAGTCCTGCTTGGTCTGGACGACGCCGATGTCGTCGAGCGTCATGCGCACGTCGTCGGCGAGCAGCTCCGCCAATTCGCCGCGGTCGGCGACCAGCAGCGCCGAATACCAGCGGTCGATGATGGCGCCGTCATCGGCGCTGGCGTGGACGACCGAGGCCAGCAGCAGCGTCGCCGCGACAAGGAACCTCCACCAGGTCCGGTGCATCACCCCTCCGTTAAAGCTCAGGCCGCTCGAAATCGCCGGTTTCCTTGTTCATCACCCAAAGCTCCCCGGTCGAGATGTCGAACCAGGCGCCGTGCAGCGACAGCCGCCCCTTGCCTTCGAGGATCGAAACGCAGGGAAAGGTCCGGAGATTGGCGATCGAATAGCGGATCGAGATGCGCTCCAGAGCTGTCTGGCGCTCCGTTACCGTCATCATCGTGCTGGCGGCCACCGTCTCGGCGGCCGGCGCGATCAGGCTCATCCATTTGCCTATGAAGTCGCCGGGCGACAGCGGCGCCGAATTGGTATCGAGCGCGGCGCGGATGCCGCCGCAGCGGCCGTGGCCCATCACCACGATGTTCTTCACCTTGAGGCTCTGCACGGCGAATTCCAGCGCCGCCGAGGTCGAATGAAACTCGCCGTCGGGCTCGTAGGGCGGCACCAGATTGCCGACATTGCGCAGCACGAAGAGTTCGCCCGGTCCGGCATCGAAGATCGCTTCGGGCGCCGAGCGGGAATCGCAGCAGGCGACGATCATCGTCTCGGGTGATTGGCCCTCGCGTGCCAGGGAGCGATAGCGTCCGCTTTCGGCGGGATAGCGGCCGCTCATGAAGTTGCGGTAGCCGGCAAGAAGGTGCTCGGGGAGGTGAGGCATGGGCGGCTGGAGCCTTTCCGGGGTTGGAGACGGCAGCTCGTTGCGATCGAAAAAGGCTCTAACGGCAAAAGCCGGTCGCGGGCAATGCCGAATTGCGGATCGTCCGGTCGCAATCGCGATGCGGCTAATGCATGTCGCCCAGAAGTGTGCAGCGGTTCTGGAACAACGACATGCATCAAAACAAAGACTTAAAGAGCATGATGCCGAAAAGTGTGAAGCGGTTTTCGTAGCGACGGATTCAGATTTCAGGTCGATTCGACCTGAAATCATCCGGCCCGAGCGTGGCTTGACTATGCCCAGATAGCGATTGGAATACCGAAGCGGTCGGCCAACGGCGGATCGGGCGAAGGCCGCGCCTCGCCGCTGGCGATACGTCCGGCAATCAGCATCATTGCCGCCGCGTCGAGGAGGTCGTCGCTCGCCGCGCCTCGTGGCGGTGCCTGATCGAGAAAGCGCTTGTCGTAGCCATGCCGGCAAAGCAGCGCCTTGCGCTCCTCCATGCCGGCCGGATTGACCGAACCCCTGATCTTCTTCGGCAGGGCCATCACCGTGCCGCCATTCAGCCGGCAGAACGCCACTTCCGGATGCGATTCGAAGATGCGGCGACGCAACTCCGGCCGCGCGGTCAGCAAGGAATCGATCTCGCGTATCTTCGAGAAAATGCCGAAAGCCTGGATGGAAACGCCGCGCGGCGGGTCGGAGGTCGCCATCGCCACCGCGCTTGCCAGCCGATGCGCCGCATACCAGGCCTCGATCGTGGTGAAGTCGCTGGTGTCGGCGTAGAGCGCCGCCCGCGAGGGAATGGCGAAAACGCTCGATTGTCGCGCCCCGAGCAGCGGCCGCACCAGCGCTTCCGGTCCGCGGCCGCCCTTGCTCGAAGAATCCGGCAGGCCGATAGGCATATCGACGGCGATCGTGGCGTCCGGCAACGCGTCGAGCAGCAGCTGGAAACTCGGAAAGACCGAGACCGATGGCGGCGTATCCAACTCGCGATGGACGGCGATCCAGCCGGCCTTGCAGCCGTCGACGCCTGCCAGCCTGCCGTCTGGCTTCACGCCCGCTTGTCCCGCCCGGGATGCAGCAGATGGCGCAGTTGCACCATGGCCATGGGGTGCGACAAGCTCTGCGCGTCGGTCTCGAGTTGCAGCTCGTCGCCGCCGCGCTTCGCGGTGCGGGCGAGGATCTCGTAGACGGCGGCGGTGGTCGATTGCAGTGCCTTGACCGCCGGCTGGCCGGAGAGGACGCGCGCCAGATAGACGGCGGCAGTCAGGTCGCCAAGCCCGTTCGGCGGCTTCTCGATGAGACGATGCTCGGCGAGCAGCGCATGGCTGCCGTCGAGCAGGAAATTGCCGGTGCCGCCCGTCATCATCGCGGGCGCCGACGTCACCAGCATGGTGGAGGGGCCGGCATGAAGTGCCGCCGCCGTCACCGCCTTGATGTCGGGCAATGGCGCGCCGACCATCCATTCCAGCTCATAGCGGTTGGGTGTGGCGATATCCGCGATCGGCATCAATTTGTCGCGCATGGCGACGGCCGTCGGTTCCGGCACGTAGAGCCCGCCGGAATCGCCCATCACCGGGTCGCAGATGTAAAGTGCATTCGGCGTCTTTTCCTTGACGGCAGCAACCAGCGAGGCGACCGCCTCAGCCTGCCCTGCCTCGCCGAGATAACCCGAAAGCACGGCCCGCACCTCGCCCAGCCAGGGCGCGCGCTCGAGATCGGCCATCAGCGCCTTGAACTGATCGAGCGGCGGCACGATGCGGGTCGCCCGGCTGTGGCCGGGGTGCCACGGCAGGATGACGGTCGGCACCGCCCAGACCGGGAAGCCCAGCGTCTCCAGCGCAAACACCGCGGCGCGGTTGCCGACCGAGCCGCGGGCGACATGGCTGGAGATGACGATGACCGCGCCCGGCGCGTCGGTTTTTTCTGCACTCATGAAATTCGATCCTGGAGCGTTTCACCGTTTCACGGACACGGCGAACCTCTCTATCTCCTTGTTTGACGCAATTCCGGACGGAAGGCTACGGCGAAGCCGCCGAGCCCAACCGTTTCGCACTTTTCCTGGAATTGCTCTAGCCGCCACGCGTGGCGGCATACACCAGCCAGACCAATAGCCCAATGGCGATGAAGAAGCCGAGCGTTCGGCCAATGCGGGTTCCCCAGTATTCGATAGGATCGGCGCGATCGGCGTCGGCAGCGGTTACGCGGTCGCGTGCGTCCTTCGCCGCGCGGGCGATGAACGATGCGCCGCCTGGCTCCGTCTCTTGCGCCACACGTTCGAGGATGCGGCGCGATTCGGTCTCGTCGTCCCGGCGCTCGGCCATGGCAATTGCCCTTTCCTGCCCGCAGCTTAGCCTGTTCGCGCGGCCATTCACAGTGGGGCACGCGTGAGCCGGAGCCGGTGTCATGAGCCAGACATTTTCTTGCGCGTGGATTGTGGTAATGCTTCGCCTGCAACTTCTGTCGAGGGACCAATCATGATTGCCGAGCGCCTCTCACTACCCTCCTCCTTCCGCACCCTGCCCGCTTTCCTGATGATGGCTTTCGTGCTGCCGCTGCTTGCCGGCTGCGGCTACAACACCATTCCGACGGCGGAAGAGAACGCAAAAGCGGCCTGGAGTGAGGTGCTCAACCAATATCAGCGCCGTTCCGATCTGATCCCTAACCTGGTCGAGACGGTGAAAGGCTATGCCTCGCATGAAAAGGACACGCTCGAGGCGGTCGTCGAGGCGCGCGCCAAGGCAACGCAGATCACTGTGACGCCCGAGACGCTGAAGGATCCCGACGCGCTGAAGAAGTTCCAGGATGCCCAGGCCGGGCTGACAAGCGCGCTGTCGCGGCTGATCGCGGTGTCGGAGGCCTATCCCGACCTCAAGGCCAACCAGAACTTCCTGGCGCTGCAGGCGCAGCTGGAAGGCACCGAGAACCGCATCGCGGTGGCGCGGCGCGACTACATCCAGGCGGTCAGGGACTACAATCTGACCCTGAAGACCTTCCCCTCCGTGCTGTGGGCGACCTTCTGGTTCCGCGGCAACGAGCCGTTCGCGAACTTCACCGTCGACGAAGACAAGATGCAGGTGCCGAAGGTCGATTTCGGCACGAGCACGAAGCAGGGCGGCTGAGCGGCGACTGAATTCGATCGAGCTTACCAACCTTGAGTTCCTTCACACCCCCCTCTGTCCGGAGCGCCTTCGTCGGCGTTTTGCTCGCCCTTATTCTCCTCCCCCTCGCCGCCCTCGCCGCCGACCTTCCCGCCCTCACCGGCCGCGTCGTCGACAATGCCGGCATCATCGACGCCGGCACCCGCGCGGCACTGACGCAAAAACTCGCGGACTTCGAGACCAAGGGCTCCGACCAGATCGTCGTCGCCACGATTCCCAGCCTCGGCGGCGAGGAGATCGAGCCTTACGCCAATCGGCTGTTCCGCTTCTGGAAGCTCGGCCAGGCCAAGGAGAACAACGGCGTGCTGCTCTTGGTCGCGCCCAACGACCGCAAGATGCGCATCGAGGTCGGCTACGGGCTGGAAGGCACGCTGACCGACCTGCACACCAAGCTGATCATCGAGAACGACATGGTGCCGGCCTTCCGCGCCGGCGACTTCTCCGGCGGCATCACCAAGGCCGTCGACGACATGATCATGGTGCTGGAGGGCAATCCGGAGGAACTGGAAGCGCGCGGCAAGCGCAACGAGCAGGCGCCGTTCAACTCCGACGACCTTTTCTTCGCCATCTTCATCTCCATCTGGGCGCTGATCTTCTTCGGCGGCATCGCAATGACGGTGCTGCCGCCGATCTTCGGCCAGAAGATCGGACCCGGCCGCTATCGCTGGCTCGGCATGACCTTCGAACCCGGCCGGCGATCCTCCTCGTCGGGCGGTGGCGGCTGGTCGTCAGGCGGCGGTGGCTGGTCCTCGGGAGGCGGCGGTGGCGGATTTTCCGGCGGCGGCGGTTCGTCCGGCGGCGGCGGCTCTTCGGGAAGCTGGTGAGATAATGGCAACGCGATCGATCAGCGCCAAGGACCATGACCGCATCGCCGAGGCGATCCGTGCGGCCGAATTGAAGACCGACGGCGAAATCTACTGCGTCGTCGCCCATTCGAGCGACGGCTACTTCTTTCCGGCCGCGTTCACGGCGACGATCGGCCTGTTCATCGCCAGCCTGGCCGTCGCCTATGGGCTGGAGGCTTGGTGGCTGAGCATCCGGCTGCCGCATTTCGTGCTGGCGCAACTGCTGGCGCTGGCCTCGGCGTTCGTCCTGCTGTGGCTGCTGCCGGGCCTGCGCATTCATTTCGTGCCGCGAAGGCTGCGCTATCAGGCGGCGCACGCCAATGCGATGAAGCAGTTCCTGGCGCGCAATGTCCATCGCACCCAGGCGCGCACCGGCGTGCTGATCTTCGTCTCCATTGCCGAGCGTTATGCCGAGATCGTCGCCGACGCAGGGATCAATGCCAAGGTCGACCAGCATGTCTGGGACGGCGTGGTCCGCGACCTCACCAAACATGCCGGCGACGACCGGCTGGCGGACGGCTTCGTCAAGGCGATCGTTACGGTCGGCGCGGTGCTCGCCGAGCATTTCCCGGTCACCGCCGGCGACACCAACGAGCTGGACGATCACCTCGTCGAAATCTGACAAGAGCATGACGCCGAAAAGTGTGAAGCGGTTTTCGGGCGACATCATGCTCTATCTCTTGGATTTAGAGACGGATTCAGATTTCAGGTCGATTCGACCTGAAATCATCCGGCTCCAGGCGCCTTGTCCGCCAATGCGCCTTTCGCCTGTGCGAAAGCACCAAAGGGGTCTGGCGGACTCTTTGCAATCAGGCGACGCGGGTTTATGGTTAACCAATCATGAACACGCTGACGATCGACATCCGGAAGGCAGAGCCGCGCGACGCGAGCGCCATCGCCGAGGTGCACCAGCAGGCCTGGCGCGGCGCTTATTCGGGCATCATCCCGCACCGCACGCTGACCTCGATGATCAATCGCCGCGGCGTCGACTGGTGGGCCAACGCGATTCGCCGCGCAGCCACCGTGCTGGTGGTCGAGATCGGCGGAACGATCGCCGGCTACGCCACGATCGGCAAGAACCGCGCCCGCGAGCTCAGGCAGCAGGGCGAGATTTACGAACTCTACCTGCGTCCTGAATACCAGGGCATCGGGCTCGGCAGCCGCCTGTTCAAGGCAGCGAAGGCCCGCCTCGCCGACCACGGCCTGCGCGGCCTGGTGGTATGGGCGCTGGAAGACAACCACAACGCTTTGGCCTTCTATGCCGGCAATGGCGGCCGCGATATCGCCGAAGGCGTCGAGGTCTTCGAGCAGAGGGCGCTGAAGAAGGTTGCCTTCGTCTGGGAATGACCGCGCCTGCTTCGTCAGTTATGGGCGCCCCCCGGGTCAATTCAGCCCATTCGCCGCATTGCACCATGACGCGTCCCCGGCTATCGGTCTTGGAATCGAGAGAGGGATAGACCATGCGTATCGAAGCGATAGCCACCGGAAAGAATCCGCCTGACGACGTCAACGTCATCATCGAGGTGCCGATCGGCGGCGAGCCGATCAAGTACGAGATGGACAAGGAGGCCGGCACTTTGTTCGTCGACCGCTTCCTGCACACCTCCATGCGCTATCCCGGCAATTACGGCTTCGTGCCGCACACGCTGTCCGGCGACGGCGATCCGATCGACGTTCTGGTCTGCAACACCCGCGCCCTGGTGCCGGGCTGCGTCATCAATGTGCGGCCGATCGGCGTGCTGATCATGGAAGACAATGCCGGCCAGGACGAGAAGGTGATCGCCGTTCCCTCGCCCAAGCTGACGCTGCGCTACGAAAACGTCACCGAATTCACGCAGCTGCCCGACATCACCCGCCAGCAGGTGCAGCACTTCTTCGAGCACTACAAGGATCTCGAGCCCGGCAAATGGGTCAAGATCGAGGGCTGGCACGATTCCAAATATGCCAAGAAGATGATCGTCGACGCGATTGCGCGTGCCAAGGCCGCCAAATAGCGCAGAGTTCTCTGCTCTAGCGGAAATGGTGAGCGGAAACCCTCACCGCACCGCCTTCTCGCCGCCGGCCGCCGTGATCACCCCGACGATGATCAATCCCGTCAGCACCAGCCGCACGCCGGCGCTGACGCCGAAGGTGTTGAGCATGGTGAGCAGGAGCACCAGGAACAGGCCGGCGCCCCAGACGCCGGGCACGTTTGCCTTGCCGCCGGCAACCGACGTGCCGCCGATGACCACGACCGCGATCGAGGCGAGCAGGTATTCGTTGCCGATGTCGACATTGGCGCCGCGGAAATAGCCGGCAAGCAGCGCGCCGTCGATGCCGCCCAGCGCGCCGCACAGCGTGTAGGTGAGGAAGCGGATGCGGCCGACATTGACGCCGGCCAGCCAGGCGGCGCGGATGTTCTGGCCGATCGCCATCACCGAGCGGCCGTAGATCATGCGCTGCAGCGCAAGTGCGGCGCCGATGGTGAAGACCACCGTCAGCAGCGCCAGCACCGGAATGCCCAGCACCTGCCAGTTGGTGAAGTCGGCGAAGCCCGGCGGCGGCTTGATCTGCAGGCCGCGCCCGTAGCTGATGTCGACCGACTGGATGATGAAGCTTGCCGACAGCGTCGCGATGATCGGAGGGATGCGCAGCGCCCAGATCAGCAGGTAGTTGATGGCGCCGATCGCGGCGCCGCAGGCGAATGCGGCAAGCAGCCCGACCACGATCATGGCATCGCTGCCGCCCATCACCTTCATGGCAACGGCGCTTGCCAGCCCGATATTGGCCGGCAGCGACAAATCGACATTGCCGGGTCCGAGCGTGATGACGAACATCTGGCCGACGCCGACGATGACGGTGAAGACGGCAAGCGAAAGCGCCGCCGTGACCATGCCGCCGGCGCCATAGCCGCCGGTGAAGGCGACCGTCGCCAGCCAGACGACCAGCGCGCCGGCGAAGGACCAGAGCCAGGGTTTTTCCAGCAGCAACCGCACCGAGGTCATCACTCACCTCTCTCTGCGGCTGATCAGCACGCGCGCCGCCAGCACGATGATCAGGATCGCGCCGTTGGCGGCTACCTGCCAGTCGGGCGGGATGTGCATGAAAGTGAGCAGCGGCGAAGCGGCCAGCGCCAGCGTCAATGCGCCGAGCACCGCGCCGATCGGCGACACACGCCCGCCGACGAACTCGCCGCCACCGAGAATGACGCCGGCTATGGAAAGCAGTGTGTAGCCGTTACCGATATTGGCATCGGCCGAGGTGGTGATGCCGATCAGCGCCATGCCGGAGAGCACGCCGAACAGCCCGGTCAACGCGAAGAGCGCCACCTTGGTGCGGAGCAGCGACCAGCCGGCGCGCCTGAGCGCCGCGGCGTTCCCGCCGGAACCGCGCAGGATCACGCCGTAGGAAGTGCGCATCAGGCCGAAATGCACGACCGCGGCGATGAGCAGCGCGGCCAGGATCGGGAACGGAATGTAGGGCGGCTTGAAGGACATGATCGCCAGCAGCCAGTCCGGCGCCTTGCCGCCAGGCTTGGGCAGGACCAAGATGGCAAGTCCCTGCCAGACGAAGCTCATGCCGAGCGTCACGACGATCGACGGCAGATTGCGCAGATGGATCAGCGCGCCGAGCAGCGCATAGACGCCGATCGAACCCAGCAGCACCAGAATACCGATGAGCGGCGCGTCCCTCAGCCATGTGGCGGTGACGCAGCCGACGAAGCCGACGAAAGTGCCGATCGAAAGATCGAGCTCGTTGCCGGCGATGACGAACATCTGCGCAATCGTCGCCAGCGCGATCGGGATCGCCAGGTTCAGCATCAGGTTGAAGCCGAAATAGCTGATGGCGCGCGGGTTGAGCCAGGCGATGGCGATCAGCACCAGCGCCAGCGACAAAGCCGGCAAAAGGCCGCGCAGCAAGCGCGCCCTGGCCGCGCTGCCGCGCGGTGAGGCTTTCGGGACCGTACCGGGAGCGATCGCCGTCATTTCAGGCCGCGTCGCCGAACGAGGACTGGATGATCTTTTCCTCCGTCAGCTCATCGCGCCGCAGATTGGCGACGATGCGACCGTTCTTGAAGACATAGACGTGATCGCAATTGTCGAGCTCTTCGGTCTCGGTGGTGTACCAGAGGAACGTGCGGCCCTTGGCGGCCTCCTCCCGCACCAGGTCGTAGACTTCGAGCTTGGTGCCGATATCGACACCGCGCATCGGGTCGTCCATCAGCACGATCTCGGCGTCGGAGCCGAACGCGCGGGCAAACAGCGCCTTCTGCTGGTTGCCGCCCGAAAGTGAATAAATGTTGTTGTTCATGTCGGGCGTACGGATGCCGATCTTCTGCTTCCAGAATTCGGCGAGCTCGGCCTCGCGCTGCGGCGAGATCAGCAGGCCGTTGCGCAGCCGGGCCAGCGAGCGGATGCCGATGTTCTGCGCGATCGACCATTGCGCGAAGATGCCGTCCGACTGGCGGTCGCCGGCGACCAGCGCCACCGGCGCGGTCACCTCGATGCCGGCCCTGGCGCGGGCGGCGGTCGAGAAGATTGCCAGCAGCAGGTCCGTCTGGCCATGGCCGGCCAGTCCGGCGAGGCCGATGATCTCGCCCGCGCGGGCGACAAGCTCCTTGCCGTCCTGCTGCCTGGCCGGGCGCGCCCGCACCCTGAGCGCGCCGGGCGAGGTCTTCCGGGCCTCGGCAGCGCCCTTGTGATGTCCTTCGGCGCCGCCCATGGCGGCGACCAGCCTGTCGCGGTCGAAGGCGCTTGCGGCATCGGCCGCGACCACCTTGCCGTCGCGCATCACCACGATGCGGTCGGCATTCTGCAGCACCTCGCCCAGCACATGCGAAATCAGGATGCAGCTGCCGCCCTTCTCGACGAAGCGGCGCACGAATGAAAGCAGCTGGCCCGCCGTATGCGCGTCGAGCGAAGAGGTCGGCTCGTCGAGGATGACCAGATGCAGCGGCTCGCTGGTCAGCGTAAAGGCGCGCGCCACCTCGACCATCTGCCGCCTTCCGATCGAGAGATCGCCGGCAATGTCATCCGCCGAAATGCCGTGGTCCGGAAAAATCTCGTCGAGCTTGGCGGCGATGAGATCGGCAGCCCTGCGCCGCCAGCCGAGACCGGTAAGCGTGCGATGGTTGATGCGCGTGTTCTCGGCGACGCTGAGATTGGGGCAGAGCGACAATTCCTGGAAGACGCAGCGTATGCCGAGCTCGAGCGCGCGCGCCACCGAATAACTCGCTTCCGCATTGCCGCGCACCGCGATCTGCCCGCCATCCGGCCGCAGCGTGCCGGCCACCATGTGCATCAGCGTCGACTTGCCGGCGCCGTTATGCCCGACCAGTCCGACGCACTCGCCGGCGCCGACATGGAAGTCGACGCCGTTAAGCGCCCGAACGGCGCCGAAATGTTTTTCGGCGCCGTCCAGTCTTACAATGTCTGCAATAGCCTGGAGCATCCTCAACTTTTATCCGGTTGGCGATGCGGCTGGCAACGTTGGCCGCTATTGCTTGATGTTGGCCTTGATGGCCGCGACGGCTTCTTCCTGCGTGTATTCGTGGGTGGCGACACCGCCCTCCTTGATCTTCGGCAACGCAGCCTCGAAATCGTCCTGAGTGAAGGCGAGATAGGGCACCAGGAGATCGTGCGGAATGTCCTTGCGGCCATCGAGCACCTGCTGCGCCACCCAGAAGGCGAGCGTCGACACGCCGGGCGCGATCGAGGCCGACCAGGTCTTGTAGCCGTCCTTCCCCTTCTGCTCCTTCCACCACTTCAGCTCGTCCTGGCGGTTGCCCATGATGATGGTCGGACGCGGCTTGCCGGCTGCGGCGAAGGCTTGCGCGGCGCCATAGCCGTCGCCGCCCTGGTCGACGATGCCGACGACGCCGGGGAGCGACGGCAGGATGGTCGCCACCGCCTTCTGCGCCGTGGTCTGATCCCAGTCGCCGGTCACCGAACCGACGATCTTGAATTCGGGATGGGCGGCGACGCCTTCGAGGATGCCGGCATGGATGGCATCGTCGATCGAGGTGCCGGCTAGGCCGCGGATTTCCAGCAGATTGCCGCCCTTGGGCTGGAACTTGGCCATCTGCTCGACTTCCTGCTTGCCCATGTCCTTGAAGTCGACAACGACGCGGTAGGCGCAAGGCTCGGTGACGATGCCGTCGAAGGAGACGACGGTGATGCCGGCGTCGCAAGCCTGCTTGATGGCGCCGTTCAGCGCATCGGGCGAAGCGGCGTTGATGACGATGGCGTCATAGCCCTGCAGGATCAGGTTCTGCACCTGGGCGGCCTGGGTCGGCACCTCCTTGTCGGCGGTCGTGAAGACGTCGGCGGCGCCGACAATCTTGTCGTCGACCGCCTTCTTGGTGACGATGCCGTAGCTGTCGAGCATCGCCTGGCGCCAGGAATTGCCGGCATAATTGTTGGAGAAGGCGATTTTCTTGCCGCTGGTGTCGGCAAGCGCGGTGCCCGAGGCGAGCATCGCCGCAAACGCACTCAATAAGAGCAGTTTCTTCATGTCGGTTCCTCCCGAGGTTGCTGGTCTTAACGGATGGTCGTCACGCGTATTCCCTGTTTTTTATCTATTGTCAGACAAATTCAGAGGAACGGCAAGCTGTCAACTGCAAACCATTGGTACTGCTCGATCAACTTGCAGTGCGACGATTGAAAAGCCTCCGGCTGATGGGCTAGGAACGCGGCAGGAGGCCAATTGATGGCAGTGACGTCGACCGTTGCCCAGGGCGCGCCGGGAATCCCGGCGCGATGGACGTCGAGCGCCAAGAGCGGCGTCGGCACCGCGCTTTCGGCAAAAAGCCCGCTCTGGTTCACCATCAGCCACGGCATTCTGAACGAAATCTACTATCCGCGCCTCGACAGTGCCTGCACGCGCGACCTGGGGCTCGTCGTGACCGGCCCCGGCGGCTATTTTTCCGAAGAGAAGCGCGATGCGGCCCATACCGCCGAACCTTTCGAGGACGGGGTCCCTGGCTACCGGCTGACCAACACTGCTTCCGACGGCGCTTACCGGATTGAAAAGCGCATCGTTGCGGATTCGAAACGACCTGTCCTGCTGCAGGAAACCAGTTTCATCGCCCTCGAGGGCCCGGCCGCCGACTATCGTGTCTATGCGCTGCTTGCACCGCATCTCGTGAATGCCGGGATGGGCAACACCGCCTGGATCGGTGAACACAAGGGGCAGCGTATTCTCTTCGCCAGCGGACGCGGCGTCTCGCTCGCACTTGCCTCCTCTCTGCCCTGGGGCGACTGCTCGGCCGGCTATGTCGGCTTTTCCGACGGCTGGCAGCAACTGCACGACAGCGGCGCGCTCGAGCCTTCCTGCCAGGTGGCCAAAGACGGCAATGTCGCGCTGACCGGCGAGATCGGTTTTTCGGCCGGCAAGACGGTTGCCCTGCTGGCGCTCGGCTTCGGCGCTTCGCCGGAAGAAGCGGCCGACCTCGCCTTGGCAAGCCTGAAGCAGGGTTTCGAGCCGGCCGCGAAAACCCATGTCGAAAACTGGCGGAAATTCCAGGCAGGGCTGGAAAAGCTCGACCGTCACGGCGCTTCCGGGCTGAACACCTACCGCGTCAGCACCGCGGTGCTGGCGACGCATCTATCGGTCGCCAGACCCGGCGCCGCCGTTGCCAGCCTGTCGATCCCCTGGGGCTTCGACAAGGGCGACGACGACCTCGGCGGCTATCACCTCGTCTGGCCGCGCGACCTGGTCGAGACGGCGGGCGGTTTTCTGGCTGCCGGCGACGGCAAACAGGCGCTGCAGATCCTCACCTATCTGCGCTCGATCCAGCAACCGGACGGCCATTGGCCGCAGAATGCCTGGTCCGACGGCACCGCCTATTGGCCTGGCATCCAGATGGACGAGTGCGCCTTTCCGCTGCTTTTGGCCGACGCCTTGCGCCGGGCCGGCCATTTGCCGCGCGCGAAACTCGCCGACTTCTCGGCCATGATCGAAAGCGCGGCCTCCTATGTGGTGCGCAACGGGCCGGTCACCGGCGAGGATCGCTGGGAAGAGGATGCCGGCTACAGCCCGTTCACGCTGGCCGTGGAGATCGCGGCGCTGCTTGCCGCGGCCGACATGCTCGATATCTTCGGCAAAAATGAGCCGGCAAACTATCTGCGCGAGACCGCCGATTGCTGGAACGACCAGATCGAGCGTTGGACCTATGTCACGGGCACCGGACTTTGTGCGAGCGAAGGCGTCGGGGGCTATTATGTCCGCATCGCGCCGCCCGACGATGCGGGTGCTGCTTCGCCCAAGGACGGCTTCGTGCCGATCAAGAACCGGCCGCCGGCCGACACGGACAAGCCGGCCGAGGCGATCATCAGTCCCGATGCGCTGGCGCTGGTCCGTTTTGGTCTCAGAGCCGCGGACGATCCGCGTATCGTCAATACCGTCAAAGCCATCGATGGGCTTTTGCGCAGCGACCTGCCGCAAGGCCCGCTCTGGTACCGCTATACCGGCGACGGCTATGGCGAGCATGAGGACGGCGCGCCTTTCGACGGCACCGGCCAGGGTCGGCCTTGGCCGCTGCTTGCCGGCGAGCGTGCCCATTACGAACTGGCCGCCGGCCGCAAGGACAAGGCGGCGCAACTGCTTGAAACCTTGGAACGCTCGGCGGGCGTGGGCGGCCTTCTGCCGGAGCAGGTCTGGGATCGCCCCGACCTGCCCGACCGCGAACTGCGCCTGGGCGCTCCTTCAGGCAGCGCCATGCCGCTGGTCTGGGCGCATGCCGAGCACATCAAGCTGTTGCGCTCGCTGCGCGACGGCGCTGTCTTCGACCTGCCGCCGCAGGGCATCGAGCGCTACATCAAGGGCAGGACCGTTGCGCCGTTCAGGACGTGGCGCTTCAACAACAAGATCCGCTCCATTCCCGCCGGCAAGGCGCTGCGCGTCGAGCTCTCGTCGCCGGGCGTCCTCCATTGGAGCAGCGACAAATGGCTGACGGTGCAGGATGGCAGGACTGTCGAAAATGCGTTCGGTGTCCATCTGGTGGATTTGCCCGTTAACCGCCTGCCGCCGGGAACCGCCATCGTCTTCACTTTTTTCTGGCCCGAAGCGATGCGTTGGGAGAATGTCGACTTCACCGTCGATATCGATGCCCAATCATGATCCCAAAAAGTGGCACCGGTTTTTTGGAAAGATCATGATCAGACAGGACCGGCAGTAGATTTTCCTCAAGCAATCGGGATGAAACCATGCAGATCGGAATGATGGGACTGGGCAGGATGGGCGCCAATATGGTGCGGCGCCTGATGCGCGACGGCCATGAATGCGTCGTCTACGACATCAATTCGGCAAGCGTCGCCGGCATGGTCAAGGACGGCGCCGTGGGCGCGGCCTCGCTGGAAGAGTTCGTCGGCAAGCTCGCCAAGCCGCGCTGTGCCTGGCTGATGCTGCCGGCCGCGATCACCGGCAAGATCGTCGACCAGGTGGCGGCGCTGATGGAGCCGGGCGACATCATCATCGACGGCGGCAATTCCTACTATCACGATGCCGTCGACCAGGCGGCGAAGCTGGCGGTGAAGGGCATCAACTTCGTCGATGTCGGCACCAGCGGCGGCGTCTGGGGCCTGGAGCGCGGCTACTGCCTCATGATCGGCGGCCCCGATGAGGCGGTGAAGCATCTCGATTCGGTCTTCGCCACGCTGGCGCCGGGCGCCGATGCCGGCGCCAATCCGCCCAGGGATGCCGGCACGGCACCTTTCGGCTATCTCCATTGCGGGCCGAGCGGCGCCGGCCATTTCGTCAAGATGGTGCATAACGGCATCGAATATGGCGTCATGGCCGCCTATGCCGAAGGCATGAACATCCTGAAGTCCGCCAATGCCGGCAAACGCGATCGGACGGCGGACGCGGAAACCAGCCCGCTCGAAAATCCGCAGTATTATCAGTTCGACGTCGACCTGCCCGCAGTCGCCGAAGTCTGGCGGCATGGCAGCGTCATCGGCTCCTGGCTGCTCGACCTCACCGCAGGCGCGCTGAAGAGCGATCCGGCGCTCGCCCAGTTCGGCGGCCGCGTTTCGGATTCCGGCGAAGGCCGCTGGACGCTGAAGGCGGCGATCGACACCGGCGTCCCGGCGCCGGTGCTGTCCTCGGCGCTGTTCGACCGCTTCTCCTCGCAGGGCGAATCGCAATTTGCCGACAAGCTCTTGTCCGCCATGCGCTATGCCTTCGGCGGCCATCTCGAAAAGCCCAAGACCGGCGCGTGAGGGGAGAGACGGCATGAGCCAGGACAGGTCCGACACTCTGGTGCTCTTCGGAGCGACCGGCGACCTTGCGCATAAGAAGATATTCCCGGCGCTCTACCAGATGGTCGCCAAGGGGACGCTGACCGAGCCGGTGATCGGCGTCGCCTTCGACCCTTGGGACCTGCCCAAATTAGTGGATCGCGCCCGCGACGGCATCGTCACGGCGCTGGGCAGCATCGACGACACGGTCTTTGCCAAGCTGGCCTCGCTGCTGCGCTATGTCAGCGGCGACTACCGTGATGGCGCGACCTTCGAGAAGCTGAAGACTGCGCTGGGCCCGGCACAACACCCGCTGCACTACATGGCCGTGCCGCCAACAATGTTCGAGACGGTCGTCCAGGGCCTGGAGCAGTCCGGCACCGCGCGCGGCGCGCGGCTGATGGTGGAAAAGCCCTTCGGCCACGACCTGCAGTCGGCGCGCTGGCTGAACCGGGTATTGCATCTGGTGTTCGACGAGCAGTCGATCTTCCGCATCGACCACTATCTCGGCAAGGAAGCGATCCAGAACCTCCTCTATTTCCGCTTCGCCAACTCCTTCCTCGAGCCGATCTGGAACCGCAACTTCGTCGAGAGCGTGCAGATCACCATGGCCGAGGATTTCGGCATCGAGGGCCGCGGCCGCTTCTACGACGATGTCGGCTGCATCCGTGACGTGATCGAGAACCATCTGCTCAACATCCTGCTGCTGCTGGCCATGGAGCCGCCGGTCGGCCGCTCGGCCGACGACCTGATCGACGAGAAGGTCCAAGTGCTGCGCGCGATCCGCACGCTGACCAAGGACGATGTCGTGCGCGGCCAGTTCGATGGCTATCTCGCCGAGCCGGGTGTCCGACCGAACTCGCCGGTCGAGACCTTCGCCGCGGTACGCTTTTTCGTCGACACCTGGCGCTGGCGGGACGTGCCCTTCTTCATCCGCGCCGGCAAGAACATGCCGGTGCACGCCACCGAGGTGATCGTGCGGATGAAGCGGCCGCCGCTCGACGTCTTCGATCCGATCAAGCCTGGCGACGCCAATTATGTGCGCTTCCGCATCGATCCGCAGGTAGCGATCTCGATCGGCGCGCAGCGCAAGAGAGCCGGCGACGACATGGTCGGCGAGCAGGTGGAGCTCACCGCGCTCGACGATTCAAAGGATGACATGCCGCCCTATGAGCGGCTGATCGGCGACGCCATGAACGGCAACGGCCAGCTCTTCACGCGTCAGGACGCGGCCGAGCTTGCCTGGCGCATCGTCGGCCCGGTGCTTGGAGACCCCACGGCGCCGGCAATCTATGCGCCCAAGACCTGGGGGCCGGCCGACGCCATGAATGGCTTCGGTCCGCCCGACGGCTGGATCAATCCGACGAAGTAGCCTCGGGAGGGCAAAATGGCGAAGGCAGCAAAAAAGGCCGCGGCGAGCAGCAATCCGATCGTGCTCACCATCGATGTCGGCGGCTCGCATGTGAAGATCCTCACCAGCGCCGGCGGCGAGATGCGCCGTACCGCGTCCGGGCCGAACCTGACCCCAGACCAGGTCGTCGCTTCGGTGAAGAAGCTTGCCGAAGACCTGGAATACGACGTTATCTCGATGGGCTATCCCGGCCCCGTGGAGGACAACAAGCCCTCGCTCGATCCCTTCAATCTCGGCAAGGGCTGGAACGGCTATGATTTCACCGCCGCCTTCGGCAAGCCGGTGAAGCTCGTCAACGACGCGCTGATGCAGGCGATCGGCAGCTATGATGGCGGCCGCATGCTCTTCCTCGGCCTCGGCACGGGCCTGGGTGCTGCCATGATCATCAAGAATGTCGGCCAGCCGATGGAGCTTGCCCACCTTCCCTACAAAAAGGGGGCGAGTTTCGAGGATTATGTCGGCGAGCGCGGCCTGATAAAGCGCGGGAAGAAAAAGTGGCGCAGATACGTTTTCGACGTGGTCGACAGGCTTCGCGCCGCCTTGCAGCCGGACTATGTCGTGATTGGCGGCGGCAATGTCGACAAGCTCGATGAATTACCCGAAAAATCCCGGCGTGGAGATAACACTCGCGCTTTCGCGGGCGGATTTCGACTTTGGCGCGACAAGGCACTGGTCGTCTGATATTGTTACATTTCAGTATAGGTGTTCAAAATAGCGTGTAATGACGCGGCAGATCATTGCGCCGCGCAGATTTGCCGACTAGGAATTCGCCGGCCTGCGGCCCCTGCGGCTTTCCGGATTCGCAAGCAACGCTCGCAGCGCTCTAACATTACACATCGCGAAAACCGGATCGTTTTCGCGACCTTGCGGCAGAAATGGAGGGATTACGTGGACGAGGACACCAGCACAGCCAAGGAAGTCGACCTGCTTGAGATCACCGCTCACATCGTATCGGCTTATGTCGCGAAAAACCGCCTGCCTGCTTCGGGCCTGGGTGAGCTGATCGCCAGCGTCGCCTCATCGATCGGCGAGATCAGCGAGCCGGCGGAGCCCGCGGCGCCCCCGCCGACCCCCGCCGTCAATCCCAAGCGCTCCGTGACGCCGGACTACATCATCTGTCTCGAGGACGGGAAGAAGTTCAAATCGCTGAAGCGCCATATCGGCGTGCATTTCGGCCTGACCCCGGAGGCTTACCGGACCAAATGGGGCTTGCCGGTCGACTACCCGATGGTCGCCCCGAACTATGCGGCGTCGCGCTCGCAGCTCGCCAAGTCGATCGGGCTTGGCCGCAAGGCCGAACCGGTGCCGGTGAAGCCCGCCAGGGGCAGGAAGGCCAAGGCGACGGCCTGAAATAGCGCGCCTGCAACAATGATTTGAGGAAGCCTGCCGAGGAACCCGCCTTGGCAGGCTTCCTGCTTTTATGGCTTGGATATGGCCACCAGAGCAATTCCAGGAAAAGTGTAAGGCGGTTAGGCTCGGCGACTTCGTCGTAGCCTTCCGTCCGGAATTTGCCTAAAAAACAAAGAGATGGAGGGGTTCGCCGTTTCCGCGAAACGGTGAGACGCTCTAACCAGCGCAGAATTTTCGATTTTCCTTTAATCCAGCGCGGATTTTTTGCGCGCATGGCGAAGTTAACTGGGCTAAAGGGTTGCGGCCGGACCAGCGCCCACCGTGGAAGTGCCCCGCCGGCCGTTGTCACAACGGGGCCCTTGTATCATGACCGTCGAAGCAACTTCACCTGACCAGCGTTACGCCGCCTTCCGGCACCGCCCGTTCCTCAGCTACTGGACGGCGCGCTTCCTCACCACTTTTGCCACCATGATCGTGTCGGTCGCCGTCGGCTGGCAGGTCTATGACCTGACCCGCGATCCGTTCGACCTCGGCATTGTCGGCATCGTCCAGTTCCTGCCGTCGCTGCTTCTGGTGCTGGTCACTGGCGTCGTTGCCGACCGCTTCGGTCGCCGGCTGATCATGACCTTGTCGACACTGATCGAGGCCGGTTGCGCGTTGGGTCTGCTCTTTCTGACGCTGCGCGGGCTCACCAGCCCGCTGCCGATCTTCGCCGTGCTCGTCATGTTCGGCATTGCTCGCGCGTTCTATGGGCCGGCTTCGTCCTCGCTGTTCGCCAATCTGGTGCCGCAGGAGGATTTCGCCAACGCGATCGCCTGGAACTCGTCGGCCTGGCAGACGGCGACCATCGTCGGCCCGGTTGCCGGCGGCCTGCTCTACGGCGTTTCGGCGGAAGTGGCTTACGCCACCGCCGCCTTCCTGATGCTCGCCGCCGCCTTGCTCATCTTCACCATTCCGAAGCCCGCCCAGCAGACGGCCACCGACAAGCCGACGATGCAGACGCTGTTTGCCGGCTTCCGCTATATCTGGGGCGAGAAGACCGTGCTTGGCGCGATCTCCCTCGACCTGTTCGCCGTGCTTCTTTCCGGGGCCTCGGCGCTGCTGCCAGTCTACGCACGCGACATACTGGAGCTCGGCCCCTGGGGTCTCGGCCTGCTGCGCGCGGCGCCCGGCATCGGCGCCATTTGCGTCGCCGTCTGGCTTGCCGGCCACCCGATCCGCAACCATGCCGGCAAGATCATGCTGGGCTTCGTCGCTTTGTTCGGCGCCTTCACGGTGCTGTTCGGCGTCTCGACCATCACCTGGCTGTCGATCGCAGCGCTTGCCTTGCTCGGCGCCACCGACATGTTCAGCGTCTACATCCGCGAGACGCTGATCCAGCTCTGGACGCCGGACGAGGTGCGCGGCCGCGTCAATGCCGTCAACCAGGTGTTCGTCGGCGCCTCCAACGAGGTCGGCGAATTCCGCGCCGGCACCATGGCGGCGCTGATCGGCACGGTTCCGGCGGTTGTGATCGGCGGCATCGGCGCCGTCGCCGTTGCAGGATTGTGGGCCTATCTGTTCCCGGCGCTTCGGCAGGTCCGGCATCTGAACAGCCGGAACTGATTGAGCGGCAGATTTAAGCCGCGGAATCGGGCGCTCGGCCAATCAGGCTGCACCGTCGATGAGCGAGATAGGTCGCGAGCAGATTTACTCCGAAAAGCTCACGCTAACGCCGCGCTGCCGAAAATAGGCCTGCATCAACTTGCGGCCGGAGCGGTTGTTCTGCACCAATCTGGTCGGATCGAACACCGCCTGCTTTTTCCCCTCTCGTGCCAGCACCGCCTTGAGTGTCACGATATGCGCATCGATGTCGGCATTGTCCGCTCGGAGTGAGGCATAGATATTTTCGGTCGCCTCGGCCACGGTCAGTTCGCTCACAGCTGTCGTCCTTTGATTGATCGGGCGGCGGCTTAGCACAGATTCGCGGCTCCGCCGAGACCGACGATAGCGGACGTCCCGGACTTACACCTTTGCGGCGTTCTGTGCAGCCTCGAATACATCGCGTGCGGACGTCGTACCCGCCACGTGCTCCGTACCCTAGACTCCGAGGTCCATTCCTCCGGCGTTGACTGCCTTGTACATCGCTTCGGCGGGGCCAGACTGGCCTTTCGGAATGCCGAACTGTTCGAACGCCGCCGGCCACTCGGCCGTCGGGACGGCAAAGGCTTTGACGTCGAGCTTCATGACATCACCCAATTGTTCAGCGACTTCATCCGCGCTCACCATCGAACCGAGTTCGATGACCCGATGCCCCGACCACGCCGGCCCGCCCAGAAGCGTTGCGACCTCGGCGCCGATGTCGTCGGCCGCGACCATGGTCGATTTCCGATCTGTTGGGTTGTAGAAGACCGGCAACGCGCCGCCCTGGGCGACGAGCAAGCCATAAAGGAAGTTTTCGAAAAACCCGCCGGCTCGCACATATGCGATCGGCAATTTCAGGTCGCCAAAGCCCTGCTCCAGAAGCGACAGGGCCGTGATCAGCCCCATCCCGCTGGTTCTGTTTGCGCCCATCGACGAAAGCGCGACGACCCGCGGCGCCGGCGCTTTGGTGAGCGCCTCGACATAGTTCGCGATGACTGCCTTGGCTTCCTTGAAATCCGGCGTGGGGGCCCAGATGGGAGGCAACATGACAAACGCGCCGTCGACGCCTTCGAGCGCCCGCTCGATCGCTTCCGCATTGTTCCAGTCGCCGTCGACCAGTTCGACGCCCTGGTCTGTCCAGCTAGCCGCCTTCGCGCGGTCGCGGACGAGCGCGCGCACTTTCTTGCCTTGCGCCAGCAAATGCCTTGCCGTCGCGCCGCCAACTTTTCCCGTAATTCCCATTACTAAAAACATGCGTTTTCTCCTGATCTTGAGGTACAGAACCCTGCTCTGCGGGTTCAAAGGATGAGCGGCAGAAGGGCCCGGATACGGGGATCGCGCAGATAGAGGCCACCCCATGTCATCGCGCCCAGAAGCAGGGAAATGACTTCCGGCGGCGACCCCAACTCACCAATGCGGACATGGGCGCAGATGGCACCTCCCAGAAAGCCCGTCACGAGGATTGCGCCGAGGACGGCGGTGGCCGGGATGGCGTAAAGGATGGCGCAGGCGAGTATGATCGGACCCACGATGCGGGTCAGGTCCATCGCGAACCCGGTTTCCTGCAACAAGCTCGCGATCTGTGCCGGCGCGAAAAGCTGAATAGTGCCGTCTGCCGCCAGAGCGATCACGACAAACGCGCTGATTACCCGGCCGGCCCACAGGGCACCTGATGAAGGTTCATAGTTTCGGACACCTGTCATTCTCCGATAGGGGATCTTCATATTCGGAGCTTACTGTGTCTCCTAGGCGTGATAAATACCGAGGAAGAGAACTTACTGTTCTCTCTTTGGGGAACAATACGAGGCATGAAAATGCAAAATCTCGAACCCATCCTCATATTCATAACGGTAGCGGAAATGGGGAGCTTCACTCGCGCAGCCGACAGCCTGGGCATTCAAAAGGGAAGGGCCTCAACGGCGGTCCGGAAGCTGGAA
This sequence comes from Mesorhizobium sp. Arg314, assembly GCF_053714275.1. NCBI lineage: Bacteria > Pseudomonadati > Pseudomonadota > Alphaproteobacteria > Hyphomicrobiales > Phyllobacteriaceae > Mesorhizobium > Mesorhizobium sp. Arg314. The sequence goes on from NZ_JBSKBP010000007.1 coordinate 118,343, forward strand.
GAAGGTATCGGTGTCAGGCTCCTGCACCGGACGACGCGCAGCGTGCAGTTGACAGAAGACGGACGCGCATTTCATGCCCGTGCCCGCGATCTGCTTGCCGAAGTCGATGACCTACACTCGATGTTCGCAAGCGATAGCGTCGCACTTCGCGGGCGTTTACGGGTCGATCTTCCGACCGAGGTGGCCCGCACAACGATCGTGCCGGCCTTGCCGGATTTCATGGCGACTCACCCCGAATTGGAGTTGGAGGTGTCGAGTACGGATCGGCAAGTTGATCTGGTTCAAGAGGGATTTGACTGTGTCTTGCGGCTTGGACCCATAAGGGACGAGACGCTGATTGCCCGCCCACTGGGCCTGTTGCGCATGGTCAATGCTGCCAGTCCCGCCTATCTGGCGCGCTACGGCGTCCCTCGATCGCTAGAAGATCTCCAGCGTCAGGAACATCGGGCAATTCATTTTTCGACGGTGCTGGGCGCAAGACCCTTGGGATGGGAATATCCGGACGGCGATAGCTACGCGACGCTTCAGTTGCCAGGTGCGCTACACGTTAACAGCGCGCAGACCTACGACGCCGCTGCCCTCGCCGGCCTTGGCCTGATTCAGGCGCCACTCTTGGGGATTGGCCAATACTTAGAGAGCGGAGCGCTTGTGGAGGTCATACCCGATTTTCGTCGACGGGCGATCGCCGTGTCCCTCGTCGTAGCGCATCGGAGCAATCTGTCGCGCCGAGTCCGCGCATTCATGAAATGGATCGAGGATGTGTTGAGGCCGTATCTGGAATAGCGAGACGCATATCTTCGTCCGGCCCTCGAAATCAACATTCTGAAGTTATGCCTGCCGGTCGGCGGTCCGGCGGTCCAACAGAATGCGACATTGAAACCGGCGACCTTTGAAGTCTGACACGAGATATCCTGAAACTTTTCCGCCTTCTGTCTCCTTAACGCCGTGCCAATGCAACAGAACCATTCCGTACCGGCTTCGGAGATATCCGGCTACTCACAACCTTATCCGAGCCGCAAACGGACAATCGGAACGAATGGCCGCTTTCGGGACAGCTAACTTTGCCCGGGAGCGGCAAGTTTGCGGCGCAAAGTTAGCTGTCCACGCCTCGGCAGGCATAAGTTATCTTTGGGTCAAGCTCGGCCGCTCAAAACAACCGGCCTTCGCCCTACCCCACCGCTGGCCTGCCAAAAATCAGGCCCAGAAATTCGCTCAGCCAGCGCTTGAGGTGCATGTCCCAGATCAGCCGGCCGCCGAGATGGTCGCGGCCGGGTTGCGCGCCGGGTAGCTCGAAACGATGGGCGCCGCGCACCACCCAGCGCTGCATCATCGCCCGGGTCAACTCGCCATGGAACTGAATACCCCAGGCATTGTCGCCATAGCGGAAAGCCTGGTTGGGATAGGTTTCCGCCGTCGCCAGCAGCGTCGCTTCCTTCGGCAGCGAAAAGCCCTCGCGGTGGAACTGATAGACCATCTCCGGCCAGTGCAGCAGCTTTTTGCCGGCATCGGTTGCCTTCAGCGGATACCAGCCGATCTCAACCAGCCCGTCGCCATGGCCCTCGACCTTGCCGCCGAGATGGTTGGCCAGCATCTGGGCGCCGAGGCAGATGCCGAGGAACGGCCTGTTCTCTTTCAGCGGGATTTCCAGCCAATCGGTTTCGCGACGGACGAATTCGTCCTCGTCATTGGCGCTCATCGGCCCGCCGAACACCACCGCGCCGGCATGATCGTCCAGCGTGCAGGGCAACTCCTCGCCCAATGGCGGCCGGCGGATGTCGAGATCGAAACCTTCTTCCAGAAGCATATGGCCGACGCGGCCGGGGCTCGAAGTCTCCTGATGCAGCACGATCAGGATTTTTGGTCTCGGCCTCGGTCTGGATGGCATGAAGGCGAAGGGTCCTGTTATTCGTCGCTGGATTTGCCCCGCGCGCCGGGCACCTCGGCCGCCGCCTTGCGGCGCGCCTCGATGCGGTCACCACGCTCGACGCCGATCAGTTCGGCGACCCGCCATACCGTGTTGTCCTCGAGCTCGTCCAGCTCGCCATCGGCATAGACGATTTCCCACATCAGGCCGATGAAGGCCTTGCGCGCCTCGGCGTCGAGGTCGCGCTTGAGCACGCTGGTGAAGGCGTAGAGGTCGATCGCCTCATTGTCGGCACGCTCGCCGGCCGCGGCCAGCGCGTCGAGCTCCTCGCCGCTCACCGAATAGGTCTCGGCCAAGATTTGCTTGAACCGCTCCCATTCGACATCCTGGCGCACGCCGTCGGCGTTCATCACATGGTAGAGCAGCGCGGACGCCGCGACGCGCGGATCGTCGGAGCTCGGCCTGGTCTCGCCGGCAGCCGGCAGATCCCTCAGGAAGGACAATACGCGCTCGAACATCGATGTTTTTTCCCTGCCCGCCAAAACCCGGCCCCAGAATACAGCTTTAGAACAAACGAAACCGGCGCGGCGATTTTTCCGCCTCGTCTTCCGGCGCGACACCCGGATCGTCCGGCAAGGGCGGCAACTCCGATCCCTGCCCGACTGTTTCCGTCTCGCCGGCCGGTTCGGCAACCGCCATGTCCTTTTCGCCGCCATTCGAGGTCGCCAGCGCCGGCTTCTCGGCGGGTGCATCGGCAACGATGTCGATCGCCTTTTCGGCAATCGGTTCGACCGGCGGCGCCGCGATCGCCGGCACCGGCCCATCGGCGTCGCTGTCAATCAGCTGGCCAAGCCGCTCCATCGGCGCGCGCCAGGTGAAGGCGTCGAGCTTGCCGGTGATCGGCGACACCGGCGCCCAGCGCTCGGAGATGACGCCGTCCGCCACCCAGGCCGGATCGCGCGGCGCGCGCACCGCCTTCGACAGCAGCTGCCGCACCTTGCCCTGGTCGCCGGTTTGGGCCTCCTCGATATCGGCGAGCAGAAGGTAGGCGCCCTCGCGGCGATCCATGCGGATCGCGGCCTCCGCTTCGCGCCGGGCGGTGGCGAAATCCTGCGCATCGAGCGCCGCGCGTGCCACGGCCATGGAAGACTCGGCGTGGTTCTTCTTCCATTCCTGCAGCTTCTTCGCCCGGTTGAGGCGGTCGAGCACGGCGTCGCCCGACCTGGCATGCGTGTAGAGCTCGGCGAGGTCCGGATGCGGCTCGGCCTTCCAGGCGGTCTCAAGGATCTTGGAGCCCTTGCGCACGTCGTTTTGCCGGAAAACCATATCGGCGGCGATGACCGCCGCCGGCGCGAAATCGGGCGCCAGCTTGTTGGCTTCGAGCGCCGCTGTGCGGGCCGCGTTCGGATCGCTGTCGACCAGCGCCTGCGCCTTGGCGGTGAGCAGCACGGCACGGCGGCGGTTGGCGACATCGCGCTCGATCTGCCTTGTCGATTTCTGCGCCTCGACCAGCTTCAGCGCGCCGTCCCAGTCGCCGCGTTCGGTCAATTCCTCGAGCGTCGATTCCGCTGCCCAGGCGAGCTGCGGCGCAACCGCCGCGGCGCGGCCCGCATAGTGTCGCGCGGCATTGCGGTCGCCGAGGCGCTCGGCCTCCAGATAGAGCCCGCGCAGGCCGAGCAGCCGCATCTCGGGATCGTCGAGCATGCGCTCGAATTTCTCGCGTGCGCCTTCATGGTCGCCTTCGAGCAGCGAGGCCTGCGCGTCGAGCAGGTTGATCAACGGCTCCTGGTCGGAGCTGATCAGCTTGGCGGCTTCCTTGGTCTTCTTGCGCGCCAGCGCGCCGTCGCCGGCGCCGGCGGCGATCATGCCGGTCGACAGCGCCTGGTAGCCGCGGTCGCGGCGGCGCACCCGGAAATAGCGCGAGATCGTGTACGGGCTGTTCCACAGCGACTTGATCATCCACCAGACGATCATTACCGCCGCGACCACGGCGACGATCGCCACCGCCGCCACCATCAGCGTGACCTGGTACTGATAGCCGTTGAAGGTGACGAGCATCTCGCCGGGGCGATCGGCCAGCCATGCGAAGCCCAGCCCGAGCGCGAAGACGACGGCGAGGAAGGCGAGGATGCGGATCATCTTGTGGTCCTCATGCCTTCGTCGCGCCGGCAATCAGCGCTTCAAGTTGCTTTTCGACCTCCAGCCGCGCCTTCAGTTTGCCGGCAAAATCGGCGCCCGCCGCCTTCGCGGCATCTGGCAGCGTGTCATATTCGCTGAGCGCCTTGGCGTAATCGCCCTGATTGACCGCAACTTCGATGCGCGCCACGGTTTCCGGCGCCCCCTTGCCTTCGACGGCGCCGACCGGCCGCACCTGAACCAGCGATTTCGCGCTCGACACCAGGCTCTGGAAGAAACCGGCGTTCTGGTCGACAGGCGTCGCCGCCTCGACCATGGCATTGGCCGCGGCATCGACTTCCGAAGCGATGACGGCGCGGGTCGGCACACCCTTCTCGGCATAGGACCGCAGCGCCGCTAGCTCCGGCGCATCCGGCGCGATCGCCGCGAAAGTGTCGAGCTCGGTGGCAAACGGCGCGCCGCGATCGAGCGCCGCCTTCAGCGCCGATGCGGCGATCGCCAGCGCAATCTTGGGCTGCGAGGCCTGTGCCTCGACCTTGCCGGAGAGCTGCGACACGGACTGCTCCAGCGCCGCTACCCGGCCCTCTTCGGCCTTGGCCGCGTCGCCGGACGATTTCACCAGCGCGTCGAGCCCGGCGAGCTTCTCGTTGAGCGGGCCGAGATCGACAGGCGCGGCCATGCCGTTCTTCCGCAGGTCGGCAATGGTCGTCTCGATCTGGCCGACCTTGTCGCCAAGCGCCTTGAGCGCCGTGCCGTCGCTGCCTTGCCCTGCCGAGGATTTCAGTGTCGCGACATCGGCCTTGACCTGCGCGAGCGCCGACGAAAGACCGTCGACTTTGGCGGCGGCGCCGGTGTCGCCGCCTTCCTTCAACCCCGCGACCTCGCTCTTCAGCGAAGCGATCTCGCCATTGACGCCATCGAGCGAGCCGCCGTTCGACCCCGGCGCGCCAAGCAGGCCGACCGCCTGCAGCAGGCCGGCGCCGGCAAGCGCAATCACGCCGCCGATGACGCCGGCGGCGATGGCGTTGACGCCGGCTTTGCGCGATGGCTGTGGCACGCGATCCTCGCTTCGTATCTCGCTTGACTTCGATGTCGGGGCGCCGGCCGCGGACGCGTCCTCGAAATTATATTCGAAGCCCTTGGGCTGGCTTTTCGGTGCGTCGGAACCGCTGGGATACGGCGCTTCGGCTTCGTCTTTGCCGGCCTCAGGCTTGTCAGCCGCCGCCTGCGCAGCGTCGCTATGCTCCCATGGCTCGATATCGGCCTGCTCGGCATGGATCGGCTCTTCCGGGGCTTCCGGTTGCGAAGCGGCGACGGCTTCTTCCGCCTTCGCCTCGTCGGTCTGCCCGGCATTGGCATCGGCCTTGCTGGCCCCGGCCTTGGCGGCATCCTCGTCGGTGATTCGCGAGACGGCGCCGGGCTCGAGTTCGATGGTCACCGGCTCGCGCCGGGTCTTCGAATGTCGCATCTTCGGCGTCTTGACCATGCTTTGGGCTCCGCGAACTGGCTTGTGGATGGTTCAAAGGGTCCAGGAGATGCTCTAGCACATCACCAAGCGGTGAAAAGGGGCGGTGTGATGACGCGGCTCAGCCCGGCAGCGACAAAAGCGCCAGCAAGGCATCTTCCTCGGGCCGCGACGCGATGCGGATCGTTTGACGGACAACACCGTCCAGCGGCTCGGCAACACGCGCCGAGAGTGCCAAAAATTCCGCCTTTTCAAAGACATGCCGCAGGGCTGGTCGCGCCATCAGGTTGACCAGCGCCGCGCTGGCCTTGGCCGAATAAAGCAGCGCTGCCTCGACCGGCAGGTTCGACAACCGGGCAAGCACGTCGGCATCGTCATAGTCGATCCCGGCCGTGTCGTAGGTCTCGATCGCCTGGACTTGCACCCCCGCCATCGCCAGCCGCTGCTCGAACACCGGGAAGCGAACGCGGCCGCACAAAAAGACGATCGCTTTGCCGGCGAGGCCGCCGGCGATGGCGTCAACCAGCGCTTCGGCATCGCCAGGGCCTTCCGTGACGGATAAAAATCCCACCGCGCGGCAGGCCTCAGCCGTTCTTTTTCCAACCGCGTGGCAAGGCAGGCTCACAAGCGCCGCGATCATTTCCTTCGATGCATGACGCACCGCATTGGCGCTGGTAACAGTGACCGCCACGGCATCGGCGCCGATGGCCGCCTCGACCGGCAATGCGCTCGTTTCGGTCAGCGGCAGCAGCACAGGCTGAAATCCCTCGGCTTCAAGGCGTCGTGCCGTGCGCGACGCGCCAGGCTCCGGCCTCGTCACCAGGACGCGGACCATGTCAGGCCCAGCCGTCGAAGAATTTCGCGCCGGCCCTGGCGCGCACCGTCCGCGCGGCGTCCAGGCCTATTTCCGCCGCGTCCGCGGCCTCGCCTTCCAGTCGCACCTCATGCGATTCCGTGCCGTCAGGCGAGATGATCAGCCCGGCAAAGGAAAGTTTCTCGCCCGATACCGTCGCATGGCCGGCGATCGGCGTGCGGCACGACCCGTCGAGCGCCGCGAGGAAGGCGCGCTCGCAGGTGAGCGCCTGACCGGTCGGCACGTGATGGATCGCCGCAAGCATTTTCTCGACGTCGCGGTCGCCGACGCGGGTTTCGATGCCGATCGCGCCTTGTCCCGGCGCCGGCGGGAAAGCGTCCAGCGGCATCAGGTCGGTGACGACATTTTCCAGCCCGAGCCGCTTCAGCCCGGCATAGGCGAGGATGGTGCCGTCGGCGACGCCCTCGTCCAGCTTGCGCAGCCTGGTCTGCACATTGCCGCGGAAGATCACCACGTCGAGGTCCGGCCGCATCCGGCGGATCAGCGCCTGGCGGCGCAGCGATGACGATCCGACCGTCGCGCCATGCGGCAGGTCGGCGAGCCGCTTTACCCGCTTGCCGATGAAAGCGTCGCGCGCGTCCTCGCGCGGCAGGAAAGTGGCAAGCTCCAATCCGTCGGGCAGCACCGTCGGCATGTCCTTCGACGAATGCACGGCGATGTCGATACGGCCGTCGAGCAGCGCCTCCTCGATTTCCTTGGTGAACAGGCCCTTGCCGCCGGCTTCCGAAAGCGGCCGGTCCTGGATGCGGTCACCGCTGGTCGAGATGGGCATCACTTCGAACGCCTGCTCGGGCAGGCCATGCGCCTGCATCAGCCGCGCGCGCGTCTCATGCGCCTGGGCCAGTGCCAGCGGGCTGCCGCGTGTTCCGATTTTCAAAGTTTGCATGGCGCGCGGTCCGTGATAACCCCCGGCAAGCGAGGTCTGCCGAGATTCAGGTCAGGCCGAGCCGAAAATGGTGGGTTCTGAGAACCGGAGCGGAGCGTACTTGAAGTACGTGAGCACCGGAAGCGCAGGAACCCGCCATTTGCAGGCCGGCATCACCTGAATATCGACAGACCTCCGGCGACACAATCTTCATGGACAGCGACCAATTGATCCGCGTTCTGGGCATTGAGACGAGCTGCGACGAGACAGCGGCCAGCGTAGTGGCGCTGGACGGAACCGCCGCGCCCGAAATCCTGTCCAATATTGTACTGAGCCAGATCGAGGAGCATGCCGCTTTTGGCGGCGTCGTGCCCGAGATTGCCGCGCGCGCCCATGTCGAGGCGCTGGATGGCATCGTCGAAGCCGCGCTGGCCGATTCGGCGGTGTCGCTGGACGAGATCGACGCGATCGCCGCCACGGCGGGGCCGGGCCTGGTCGGCGGGCTGATCGTCGGGTTGATGACGGCCAAGGCGATCGCCGCCGCCGCCAACAAGCCGCTGATCGCCATCAACCATCTGGAAGGCCACGCGCTGACGGCGCGGCTGACCGACGGCCTCGACTTTCCCTACCTTCTTCTGCTCGTCTCCGGCGGCCACACCCAGATCGTCGCGGTGCGCGGCGTCGGCGATTACCAGCGCTGGGCGACCACCATCGACGATGCGCTCGGCGAAGCCTTCGACAAGACGGCCAAGATGCTTGGCCTGCCCTATCCCGGCGGGCCGAATGTCGAGAAGGCGGCGGCCAGCGGCGATGCCCGCCGCTTTGCCTTCCCGCGTCCGATGAAAGGCTCGGCGCAGCCGGATTTCTCCTTCTCCGGGCTGAAGACGGCGGTGCGCCAGGCGGCGACGGCGATTGCGCCGCTGGGCGACCAGGACGTCGCCGACATCTGCGCCTCTTTCCAGGCGGCGGTGGCCGACGCGCTGGGCGACCGTGTCGGCCGCGCCCTTGCCCGCTTCCGCCAGGAATTCCCCGACCAGGCAAAGCCGGCGCTGGTTGTTGCCGGCGGCGTTGCCGCCAACCGCACGATCAAGGCAACGCTTGAAGCGCTTTGTTCGCAAGCCGGCTTCGCCTTTGTCGCGCCGCCGCAAAAACTCTGCACCGACAATGCCGCGATGATCGCCTGGGCCGGCATCGAGCGGCTGCGCGCCGGCATCGCCGGCGAAAACACCGCCGACTTCGTGCCGCGTTCGCGCTGGCCGCTCGACAGCGTTTCCACGCCCCTGGTCGGCTCGGGCCGGCGCGGTGCCAAGGCATGACCGCCGGGCGATCCGCGAGCGGCTGGCGCGTTGCGGTGCTGGGCGGCGGCGCCTGGGGCACGGCGCTGGCGCTGGCCATGCTGCGTGCCGGCCATGATGTCCGGCTTTATGCGCGCGACGCCGAAACCGTCGCCGCCATCGCTAGGGGCGAGAACCCGCGCTATCTGCCCGGCATCAAGATCGCGTCCGGCATCGCGGCCACCGGCGATATTGCCGCGGCACTCGACGGCGCGGACTGCGTGCTCGCCGTGACGCCGGCGCAGGCGCTGCGCGCCGTCCTGGCCACCGCTCGAAACCATGTGCCTCAGGGTGTGCCGCTGGTGCTCTGCGCCAAGGGCATCGAGCGCGACACCGGCGCGCTGCTGTCGGCGATCGTCGCCGAAAGCCTGCCGGACAATCCCGTGGCCGCGCTGTCCGGTCCGAGCTTCGCCAGCGATGTCGCGCGCGGCCTGCCGACCGCCGTGGTGGTTGCCGCTCGCGAGGCGGAATTGGCGGCCGAGCTTGCCGCCCGCTTCTCGGCGCAAAACCTGCGCTGCTATTCCAGCGACGACCTGATCGGCGTCGAGATCGGCGGCGCGCTGAAGAACGTCTTTGCGATCGCCGCCGGCGCCGTCACCGGCGCCGGGCTCGGCGCCAGCGCCCAGGCCGCCATGGTGACGCGCGGCTTCGTCGAGTTGCGCCGCATCGGCGCCGCCTTCGGCGCCAGGCCGGAGACGCTGATGGGGCTTTCCGGCCTCGGCGACCTGTTGCTCACCTGCTCGTCGTCGCAGTCACGCAATTTCGCCTATGGCCTGGCGCTCGGCCAGGGCAAGCCGCTGGCCGGCCTGCCTCTGGCCGAGGGCGTGCCGACGGCGGGCATTGCCGCCCGCATCGCGACCGAGCGCCAAATCGAGGCGCCGATCATTTCCGCCGTCGCGGCCATCCTCGACGGCAAGGTGACGATCGACCAAGCCGTGACGGCGCTGATGACACGGCCGCTGAGAACCGAGACCGACATCTGAATCATCGGAGTTTTGAAGATGCTGTTTGCGTTGATTTGCAAGGACAAGCCGGGCAGCCTGCAGCTGCGCGTCGACACGCGGCCTGCGCATGCGGCGTTCCTGGAAGGCCTGATCCGCGAGGGCAAGCTTGCCTTTGCGGGGCCGTTCCTCGGCGCCGACGGCAAGCCGGACGGCAGCCTGGTGATGATCGAGGCGCCGGACATGGCCGGGGCGCAAGCCCTGGCTGCCGCCGATCCCTATGCCAGGGCCGGCCTGTTCGAAAGCGTCGAAATCCGCGCATGGAGCTGGGTCTTCCAGAAGCCCGCCGGCGCATGATCGTTCGCGGCGCGGCCGCCCTGCGCCCTCTCGCCGCAGCGACGGCGACAGGCTAAGGGTAGCGGCGACGAGAACGCCGTGCGTGGCGATCCGATGATGCGATGGGACAACTGATATGAACTACTGGCTGTTCAAGTCCGAACCCTCGGTCTTTTCCTTCGAGGCGCTGAAGGCGAAAGGCAAGGCCGGCACGCAGTGGGACGGCGTGCGCAATTACGCCGCCCGCAACAACATGAAGGCGATGCTGATCGGCGATCTCGGCTTCTTTTATCATTCCAATGAAGGTCTCGACATCGTCGGTATCGCCGAGGTCTGCGCGCTGGCGCACCCCGACACCACGACCGACGATCCGCGCTGGGAATGCGTCGACATTCGCGCCTTCAAGGACGTGCCGAAGCCCGTGACGCTGGAACAGGTCAAGGCCAATCCCAAGCTCGCCGAGATGGCGCTGGTCCGGCTCGGCCGGCTTTCCGTGCAGCCGGTGACGCCGGCCGAATGGAAAGAAGTCTGCCGCATGGCCGAGCTCAACCCGGCGCCGTGACCAAGCTTACGCCAGGAAGCGCGAAAAAGTTCATCCTCGACAACACCGCGCTGATGGCCCCGCCGCATGTGCCGGAAGTGCTTTTGCATCTCGCCGACGAGGCGCATGATCTGTGGTTGCGCACCGAGGAGGAGCTGGCCGAGATCGGTCTGCCGCCGCCCTTCTGGGCCTTTGCCTGGGCCGGCGGCCAGGGCCTCGCCCGCTATGTGCTCGACAACCCCGGAACCGTGCGCGGAAAACGCGTGCTCGATTTCGCCTTCGGCTCGGGCCTCGTCGCGATCGCTGCGATGAAGGCCGGTGCCGCGGTCGTGATCGCCACCGACATCGACCCGTTTTGCGAGACGGCGATCGCGCTCAACCTCGAAGCCAATGCCGTTGAAGCGCAATTCTTCGGTACGGATTGTGTCGGCACCGACGATGGCTGGGACGTCGTGCTTGCCGGCGACGTCTTCTACGACAAGGCCTTCGCCGATAGGCTGCTCCCTTGGTTCGCGGGCTTGCAGGCGCGCGGCGCCGAGATCCTCATCGGCGACCCCGGCCGCGCCTACCTCCCCAGGACCGGACTGCGATCGCTTGCCGTCTACCAGGTCCCGGTGACGCGCGCTCTGGAAGACGCCGAGGTCAAGCGCACGACCGTCTGGCGCCTTGCTTGACGCGATGAGCGAACAAGCGTTCCATCGCATTTCGATTTGGAGGGGAAAAGCATGGATTTTTCGGTCGTGAACTGGCTGGCGGTGATCGTCGCCGCCGTTGTCGCATGGTTGTTCGGCGCCGTCTGGTACATGGGCTTGAGCAAGCCCTGGATGAACGCAGCCAGGCTCGACCCGGCTACCATGAAGCGCTCGGCCGTTCCCTTCATCGTCAGCTTCATCGCCGAGCTGGTCATGGCGCTCGTCCTGACGCTGGTGGTGGGCGCGATGACCGGCGGCGAGCCGAACCCGATCGCGGGCTTGCTGTTCGGCTTCGTGCTCTGGCTCGGCTTCATCGCCACCACGCTGACCGCCAACCACCGTTATCAAGGCTTCGGCTGGGCGCTGACGCTGATCGATGCCGGCCACTGGCTGGGCGTCATGCTGATCATCGGGGCCGTGATCGGCTGGTTCGGCGCGCCGGCCGCGCCGGCGGGCTGAAGGCCTTCTCAGGTCGGCGTCTTCGCCACTTCGTCCAGCAGCCATTCGCGGAAGGCGCCGACGCGCGCGTCGTCCTTCGCGGCCTCGGGATAGACCAGGAAATAGGCGAATTCGGGCGCGACCTTGATGCCGAGCTCGAAGGGCCGCACCAGGCGCCCCTGCGAAAGATCGTTAGCGACCATGGCAAAGTCGGCGAGCGCGACGGCATTGCCGTCGAGCGCCGCCTGCGTGGCGTCTGTCGAGGACCCGAAGACCAGCGTGCGGCTGTCGTCGAAATCGTCGACGCCGGCCGCGTGCATCCACATGCTCCAGTTCGGCCAGGTCACGCCCTGCCGCGACCATTCGATATGCGCAAGCGTGTGGTTGAACAGATCGCGCGGCTCTTTCAACGCCGGACCTGACGCCAGCAACGCCGGGCTGCATACGGGAATGATGATGTTTTCGAACAGCCTGTGCGCGCAAAGCCCCGGATATTTGCCTGCGCCGAAGCGGATGCCGATATCGACATCGTCGCGCTCGAAATCCCTGACGTCGTAGGTGATGTCGAAGCGCAGCTCGATACCGGGCTTCTGCTGGCGGAAATCGTCGACGCGCCGCATCAGCCACTTTGTCGCGAACTGGGCGTCGAGCGTCACTTTCAGCAATGAGGTTCCGCGCGTCAACTTGCGAGCGCGGCTGACGGCGCGGTTCAACAGGTCGAGCGCATCGATTGACGCGTCGTTAAGCACGTTGCCCGCTTCCGTCAGCCGGATGGTGCGGCTGGTGCGCGTGAACAGCACCAAATCGAGCTGATCCTCGATTTCCTTGATCTGGTGGCTGACCGCCGCCGGCGTCAGGCCTAGCTCGTCGGCGGCGCGGGTAAAGTTGAGATGCCTGGCAGCCGCTTCGAACGTCCTCAGCGCACGCGTCCCGGGCAGCAGCTTGGACATGCAATCTCCAAATAAAACTTGATGATCAGGAAAGAACTACTCGTTTCCCGTTTGTTTTTCAATCCGGCATGATGGCTTCATCGAAACACCATCAAACCGGATTTGATATCCGGAGAACACGGATAGCGCCATGTCTGAGATAGTTTTGAAGTCTCACACCACCCTGAAATCATCCCTGCCGAACTGGCTGCAGGCAACATTCGACTGGCTGCGCCAAGCGCGTGTCGCCGCCCGGCTTCCGCTCGAATCGATAGAGGACCTTTCGGACCACCAGTTGCGCGATATCGGCGGCGAGCGCCGCGACGTTGCCAAGGCGATGGACCGGGAACTGCGCGAGATCGGGCTTCTGGGCACCGGTTGGCAGCAACCGGGAAAGAGGCAGTAAGGGATTAGGCAGTAGGCAATAGGGAAAGAGACACCTACTGCCTACTGCCTACTGCCTACTGCCTACCGCACCACCCTCACCACCGTCCTATCCGACAACAGCGGAAGCAGCCTTGCCATGGTACGCGCCGTCACCGCCACGCAGCCCTGGGTCGGCGTGAAGCCCGGCCGGGCCAGATGGAAGAAGATCGCGCTGCCGCGGCCGCGACGACGCGGCGCGATGTTCCAATCGAGCACCAGGCAGACATCGTAGAGCCGGTCGTCGCGCCGCATCCGCTCATGGCTCGCGCCGTAGGGAATCTTGACCGGCCGATTGTAATTGCGGTCGTCAGGCACCTCGCACCAGCCGAGATCCGGGCCGATGGGGGCCATCGGCACCCTTGTCCTGCGCCCGCCCGGAAAATGATCGTTGCGGAAATAGCCCGACAGGATGCGCATCGACGCCAACGGCGTCGCGCCATCCCCTTCATGCTTGTTGGCTAAGATGCCGCCGCGCCCCAAGGCGCAGGGAAACACCGTTTTGCCGGCTTGCAGGAACCCTTGCGCGGGGTTGCCGGGGCGTGCCCGCACGACCAAAACACTTAAGGCTTTCGGCAAAAATGCGCCCGCCTCATTGCGCGCGCGTTTTTTCTTGTATGATTGGGTCACGGAACAAATCACTGTGATCGGCTGTTGCGCCGGTGAGCTTCCGCATAAATGGGGGGAGGTCAACTGAATATTCTTTTTAAAACAACGGATTGATCCATGACATCTCGCACCATTCTGATCGTTGATGACGACGACGACCTGCGCGCCACCCTGGTGGAGCAGCTGGCGCTTTACGAAGAGTTCGACGTCCAGCAGGAATCGACCGCCGCAAAAGGCGTCGCTGCGGCGCGCGGCGGCGTTGTCGATCTGCTCATTATGGATGTCGGCCTGCCCGACATGGACGGCCGCGAGGCGGTGAAAATCCTGCGCAAAGGCGGCTACAAGGCGCCGATCATCATGCTGACCGGCCACGACACCGATTCCGACACGATTCTGGGCCTCGAAGCTGGCGCCAACGATTATGTGACCAAGCCCTTCCGCTTCGCCGTGCTGCTCGCGCGCATCCGCGCCCAGCTTCGCCAGCATGAGCAGAGCGAGGATGCGACCTTTTCGGTCGGCCCCTATACGTTCAAGCCCAGCCAGAAACTGCTGATCGATCCGCGCGGCGCCAAGGTGCGGCTGACCGAAAAGGAAGCCTCGATCATCAAATATCTCTATCGCGCCGACCAGAAAGTGGTGACGCGCGACGTGCTTTTGGAAGAGGTATGGGGCTACAATTCCGGCGTCACCACGCACACGCTGGAAACCCATGTCTACCGGTTGCGCCAGAAGATCGAGCGCGATCCTTCCAATGCCGAAATTCTTGTGACAGAAAGCGGCGGCTACAAGCTGGTTCCTTAAACATTTCATGATCTAGAGCAATTCCGGGAAAAGTGTGAGGCGGTTTTCCGTCCGGAATTGCGCCAAACAAGCAGACAGAGCGGTCGGGGCGGGACCGCTTCGGGTTCGATGCTGGTGCTGGAGGGTGACGGATCGGCTCGATGGATGCCTCGCACGGTGTGCAGGCTGCAAGTGTTGGAGCGTTCTTGCGCGTCCCATAAGAACGCGCCGCTCCAAAGGAGGGACTGGACTGACCGCTCGGGGACACAGCTAGGATGGCGCTGGATGACGACATCCACATCCTGTCCAGTGTGAAGCTTTTCCAGGGCTTCACCCAGGAACAGCTGCGCCTGCTCGCCTTCGGCGCCGAGACCACCGTCCTGCAGGCCGACCATAAGCTCTACCGCGAGGACGACGTCGCTGACTCTGCCTATATCGTAGTCAGCGGCTTGATCGCACTCTATCGGGAGCTAGGCGGCAAACGCGTCCCGATCGGTACGGCAGGCCCAGGCACCATGCTGAGCGAACTGGCGCTGATCGCCGATACCAACCGGCTGACCAGCGCCTCGGCCGCGGTCGACTCCGAAGTGATCCGATTGAGCCGCAAGATGTTCCGCCGAATCCTGGAAGAATATCCGGAGATCGCGGTGCTGTTGCATGAGCGCATCCTGGAGGAATTCCAGCAGATGATCGCCCGCATTGAGAAACTGGCGCCGCGCTTTACGGGGTGATGCACAAGAGACGACCCGAAGGACAGCTGCCCCTTTCCCCAACCGCCACCGCGCGTCAATCCAGATCGAACCGCGCAATAACCGGCACGTGATCCGACGGCTTTTCCCAGCCGCGCGCCGCCTGCAGGATCTCGTAGCCGGTGAAATCCGGCACCAGGTTGGCGGACGACCAGACATGGTCGAGGCGGCGGCCGCGGTTGGAAGCTTCCCAGTCCCTCGCGCGATAGCTCCACCAGGTGTAGAGCTTCTGCTCGGCCGGCACGTTGAGCCGCATCAGGTCGATCCAGCCGCCGCTTCTGCGCATCGCCTCGAAGTTTTCCGTCTCGACCGGCGTGTGGCTGACGACGTTGAGCAATTGCTTGTGCGACCAGACGTCATGCTCCTGCGGCGCGATGTTCAAGTCGCCGACCAGGATTGACGCGGATAGCCCGTCCTGGCTCGCCGGCATGCCGTTCATCTCATGGACGAAGTCGAGCTTGTGCCTGAATTTGCGATTGATCTCCGGATCCGGTTCGTCGCCGCCGGCCGGCACGTAGAAATTATGCACCAGCAGCGACTTGCCGCCCACCTGCACCCTGACCGACAGATGCCGGCTGTCCTCGATCTCGCAGAAACGCCGCTTTTCGACCAGCTCTATCGGGCGGCGAGCGACGGTGGCGACGCCGTGATAGCCCTTCTGGCCGTGGAACAGGATGTGCTCGTAGCCGGCCTTGCGGAAGGCCTTTTCCGGGAAGAGCTCATCGGGGACCTTGGTCTCCTGCAGGCACAGCACGTCGGGCGCATGCTCTTTCAGGAGCCGCTCGACGATCGGCATGCGCAGGCGCACGGAGTTGATGTTCCAGGTGGCGATGGTGAAGGGCATGCGGCGAGGTCCGGCAACAGATCGCCGATCTAGTGCCAGCCGTGCGCCGTAAAGACAAGCCAGGCTATATCTCAGAGGTCAGCGCCGTCCCTCGTTGCAGCTGCGATCGGCGATGCCAGGTTCCTTCTCCCCGTTCACGGGGAGAAGATGGCGGCAGCCAGATGAGGGGCGGCCCCGGCGTGGCCCGAAAGAGCTCCGGAGCGGCGAAAGACCTACCGCGTCTTGGTATTCAATTCTCTATTCGCCGTATAGTCGATCGCGAAAGTGTCGGCCGGGAAGCTGCCGCCTTCCTTGACGTTGAAGATCATCACCGTCGTGTCCTTGCCCTGCGCGTCGGTGATCGTCCACTGGCGCAGTTCGTAGGTCTTCGGATCGAACATCATGGTGATCATCGCATTACCGAACACCGACTTGTCGGAGAGCTTGATCGTGGTGAGGTCGTCCTCTTCCTTGACGGCCTTGACGCGCCCGCCGGAGAGGTCGATCCGCTCGTCGAGCAGCAATTTCAACGGCGTCTTCGACAGCGGGTAGAGGTCGGAGGTGTTGAGCTTCTTGTTGAGGATCACCACCGACTTGCCGTCGGAGATCACGCGGAAGTTCGAGGAGCCGTCATAATTGAAGCGGATCTTGCCTGGCCGTTCGAGGAAGAACTTGCCGCCGGTCTGCTCGCCCTTGGGGCCGAACTGGACGAACTCGCCGCTCATCGACCTCACCGAGGAGAAATGGTCGGCGATCTTCTGCGCCGCCGGCGGCACGGCGGCCTGCGCGGCGGCCACAAGCTGGTAACCCGGCACGAGGTTGAGAGCGGCAGCTCCGCCAAGCATCAGGCCGAGGCCGAGAACCTGGCGGCGCGTGAGGGCGAATTCGGTCTGGGTCTTCATCCCGGTCACTTCCTGTGATTCGTGTGGTGGCAGTATCTGGACTCCCAGTAGGGCTTAAGTTTGGCGGGTGCGCGACAGCTTCGCCGCATGAACGCGCCAGACGATTTCCGGTTGCCTGCCGACCCGAGTTGACGCCTCGCCGGGTCAAGGGTTTGTCGAGATCGAGGTCACCTGAATATCGATAAACCCTAGAATTTGTCGTCCTCCGTCGGCACCAAAATCTCGCGTTTGCCGGCATGGTTGGCCGGGCCGACAATGCCTTCCTTCTCCATCTTCTCGATGATCGAGGCGGCGCGGTTGTAGCCGATGCCCAGCCGGCGCTGGATGTAGCTGGTCGATGCCTTGCCGTCGCGCAGCACCACTGCCACCGCCTGGTCGTAGGGATCGTCGGAATCCTCGAAATTGCCGCCGCCACCGCCGCCGGTCCCACCCTTGCCCGACGGACCGTCCTCGTCGTCTTCCTCGTCGTCCTCGGTGATGGCGTCGAGATATTCCGGCACGCCCTGCAGCTTCAGATGCCCGACGATCCTCTCGACCTCGTCGTCCGAGACGAACGGGCCGTGGACGCGCTGGATGCGGCCGCCGCCCGCCATGTAGAGCATGTCGCCCATGCCGAGCAGCTGCTCGGCGCCTTGCTCGCCCAGGATGGTGCGGCTGTCGATCTTCGACGTCACCTGGAAAGAGATGCGGGTCGGGAAATTGGCCTTGATGGTGCCGGTGATGACGTCGACCGAGGGACGTTGCGTGGCCATGATGACATGGATGCCCGCAGCGCGCGCCATCTGCGCCAGGCGTTGCACCGCGCCTTCGATGTCCTTGCCGGCCACCATCATCAGGTCGGCCATCTCGTCGATGATGACCACAATATAGGGCATCGGCTCGAGATCGAGATCCTCGGTCTCGTAGATCGCCTCGCCGGTCTGGCGGTCGAAACCGGTCTGCACCGTGCGCGAGATTTTTTCCCCCTTCTTCTCGGCCTGCTGCACGCGCGCGTTGAAGCCGTCGATGTTGCGCACGCCGACCTTGGACATCTTGCGGTAGCGGTCCTCCATCTCGCGCACAGTCCATTTCAGCGCCACCACCGCCTTCTTCGGATCGGTAACGACGGGCGTAAGCAGATGCGGGATGCCGTCATAGACGGAAAGTTCGAGCATCTTCGGGTCGATCATGATCAGCCGGCATTCCTGCGGCGTCAGCCGATAGAGCAGCGAAAGGATCATGGTGTTGATGGCGACCGACTTGCCCGAGCCGGTGGTGCCGGCGACCAGGACGTGCGGCATCTTGGCGATGTCGACGATGACGGCCTCGCCGTTGATGGTCTTGCCAAGCGCCAGCGCCAGCTTCGCCTTGGTCGTCTCGAAGTCGCGGCTGGCCATGATCTCGCGCAGATAGACGGTCTCGCGCTTGGCGTTGGGCAGCTCGATGCCGATGGCGTTGCGGCCCGGAACGACGGCGACGCGGCAGGCGATCGCGCTCATCGAGCGGGCGATGTCGTCGGAAAGGCCGATGACGCGCGAGGATTTGATGCCGGGCGCCGGCTCCAGCTCGTAAAGCGTGACGACCGGACCGGGCCGTACATGGATGATCTCGCCCTTGACGCCGAAATCCTCCAGCACACCTTCGAGCAGGCGCGCATTCTGCTCCAGCGCGTCCTTCGACAGGCTTGGGTCCCTTGCGACGTTCTTCGGCTCCGACAGGAAATGCAGCGACGGCATCTCGAACGTGTCGGAACCGATCAGCGAGGTCTGCGCCTCGCGCTGGATGCGGGCGCCCGGCACGGGGCGCGCCGCCGGCGCCGCGACGCGAGTCGCCGCGTCGGAACGGAAATTCTGCACCCTGGTCGGCGCGGCGCGGCGCTGCATGGGCGACTCGTCATCGAAGTCGTCAAGGCCGACGTCCTCGTCGTCGCCAAAAATGTCTTCATCGACCGGATCTACCGAAGCACTTCGATCATTGACCATGGCGGCGAAGAATTCCGGTTCGACGCGGGCGCGGCCGCCCGGGCTCATGCGGGCCTCGGCGAACTCGGCCGATTCGACCCGCTCGGCGGCGCGCCGCCAGGCGCTGGCCTTCGGTTCCATCGGCGGTTCGAACTCGTCGCGCTCCTGCCTGCGGCGCGCGGCGCGGCGATGCATCCAGGCGCGGAACGACAGCCACCAATGGGTGATGGCGCCGAGCGCGAGTATGCCCTCGTCGCCTTCGTCCTCGTCCTCGTCGAACAGCATCTCGTCCTGCTCGCGCGGGTCGGGCCGGGCGGCGCGCTCCATGACGGCAAAGCCGTTCTTGCGTGCGATCAGCGCCGAGCCGTAGGCAAACAGCCACAACATCGGCACCGCGAGGATGACCGCGATAATGCTGGCGAAAAGCCCTTTCGGATAGCCGCCGACCGCGATGCCGGGGATCTTCAGCACCATGTCGCCGAAGACGCCGCCGAGGCCGGTGGGCAGCGGCCAGGTGTTGGGCGGCGTCACGCAGCCGGCGATGGCCGCGGCAGTCAGCGTGAAGCCGAACCAGGCAAAGCCGCGCTTCGGCAACTTGTCGACGCCGCGCGCGGAAAACAAAAGGAAGCCCCAGATCACCGCCGGCACCAGGCCGGCGACGGCGGCAAGGCCGAAGAACTGCATGGCGAGGTCGGAGAACACCGCGCCGGCATAGCCCATGGCGTTGGTGACGACGTTGCTGGTGGCGTGTGAGAAGCTCGGATCGGCCACGTTCCAGGTGGCCAGCCCTGCGATGCCGAAGGCGGTGAACAGGAACAGGCCGGCGCCGACCAGCCGCCCGACCTGGCGCCGCGCGAATGCCTGGATGCCGTGCCCCGTATCGGTCAGCGCGAGCGGTGCTGAAGCGCCTGAACGCATGCCTCTTCCCCGTAATCGTTGCCTGGCCGGGCGCATGGCGCACCTCGGCAGATTCGAACGCCAGACTATCGGGGGGAAGGTTAAAGCCGCATTAACCATGGCCCTTTACCGAGCTTCATCTCCAACAAAGATGGCAGGCCTTGCGGCCCGCCATCCTTTGCTTGAAACGTCGAAACGATTGGGCCCGTGCGGACCCGACCTTCGGCACATCACTTGTGACCGGCATATGCCATCAGGTTGGCGCAGAATTCGGCGTGAGGCTTGCTCATCGCCGCGTCCTGACACTCCTTCATCATCATGTCCTGCTTGTCCTTCGCCGTCGAAGCCCAGGCGGCCTTGAAGTCGGCCTCGGGCTTCATGGTCTTCATGCTGGAATCGGTGAAGAACGGGGCCATGTTGTCCGGCTCATCGAGAGCACCGGCGAGTGCAACGCCGCTCACCATCGAAAGCGCCATTGCTCCCAGGAAGATGTTCTTGATGTTCATCAGGTGGTTCCTTCCCTCTGTCTGGCGAGCGCCACGGTGGCGGTCGCAATCCAGGTACGAAACCACGGGGCCAACGTTTCATGCTGGCGCGATCAAGTGACTGTGATCGAAAGCCTGCGTGGGCGGCAGGCTGGCAAAAAAGGAGGCCCGGAAGGTCGTTCCGGGCCTCAAGGCGTGAGCCCCTTTTGAGAGCATCACGACGGGATCTTGGGAGGGAAAATCCGGGACCGGCGGGAGGAGGATCCGCCGGTCCCGTTGGCGAAGGCGGCCTTACGGCACCACTTCGCCGTGCTGGGTGACGTCGAGGCCCTCGACCTCTTCCTGTGTCGACGGACGCAGGCCGACCAGCGCCTTGACGATGAAAAGGATCACGAAGGTGGCGATCGCCGTCCACAGGATGGTGAAGACGATGCCGTAAGCCTGGATGGCGACCGAGCCACCCTTGCCGGCGGGGTTGATCAACGGATCGGCGAGCGCGCCGGTAAGCAGCGCGCCGACCACGCCGCCGACGCCATGGACGCCGAAGGCATCGAGCGAGTCGTCATAGCCCATGGCATGCTTGAGCTTGACCGCCGACAGGTAGCAGACGACGCCGGCGATGATGCCGACGATGAAGGCACCGGTCGGGTTGACGAAGCCGGAGGCCGGCGTCACGGCGACGAGGCCGGCGACGGCGCCCGAGATGATGCCGAGAACCGAAGGCTTCTTGGCGACGATCCATTCGGCGAACATCCAGGCCAGCGCCGCCGCGGCGGTGGCGACCTGCGTGTTCATCATCGCCGCGCCGGCGAGGCCGTCGGCCGCGAGTTCCGAACCGGCGTTGAAGCCGAACCAGCCGACCCACAGCAGCGAGGCGCCGATCACCGAATAGACGAGGTTGTGCGGCGCCATGTTGGTGGTGCCGTAGCCCTCACGCTTGCCCAGCACGAGCGCGCAGACCAGACCCGCGACACCTGCGTTGATGTGGACGACCGTGCCGCCGGCGAAGTCGAGCACGCCGGCTGTGCCAAGGAAGCCGCCACCCCACACCCAGTGCGCGATCGGCGCATAGACGAAGACCAGCCACAGGCCCATGAAGATCAAGAGCGCCGAGAATTTCATGCGCTCGGCAAAGGCGCCGGCGATCAGCGCCGGGGTGATGATGGCGAAGGTCATCTGGAACATCGAGAAGACGAATTCAGGAATGTTCGATACACCCGGCAGCCACAGGGTCGAGACGGTGATGCCATGGTGGAAGAAGCGCGAGAAGCCGCCGATATAGGCATTCATCGTCGCCGATTCATTGGTGGTGAAGGCCAGCGAATAGCCGAACATGAACCACAGCACAGTCACCAGGCAGGTGACGGCGAAGCTCTGCATGATGGTGGCGAGCACGTTCTTCTTGCGCACCATGCCGCCGTAGAACAGCGCCAGGCCCGGGATGGTCATCATCAGCACCAGCGCCGTCGAGGTCAGCATCCAGGCGGTGTTGCCGGAGTCGAGCACGGGCGCCGGCGTGGCCGGCGCCGCGGCGGTGGCTGCCGGGGCGGCTTGCTGCGCAAAGGCGGCGACGGTGCTCATGGCCAGGAGCGCGAGCGAAGCGGCCGCGCGTCCCGTCGTCTTGAAGGTGGAAGGAATATTCATTGAACTCTCCGTTGGAATTTCTGGTCGCCGCTCAGAGCGCGTCGGTGTCTGTTTCGCCGGTGCGGATGCGCACCGCCTGGTCGATGCCGAAGACGAAGATCTTGCCGTCGCCGATCTGGCCGGTCTTGGCGGCCGAAGTGATGGCTTCGACGGCCTTGTCGACCATGTCGGCCCCGACCGCGACCTCGATCTTGATCTTGGGCAGGAAGCTGACCGCGTATTCCGCGCCGCGATAGATTTCCGTGTGTCCCTTCTGACGCCCGTAGCCTTTGACTTCGGTGACGGTCAGGCCCTGGATGCCGACGGCGGTGAGCGCTTCGCGCACCTCGTCGAGCTTGAACGGCTTGATGATTGCCATCACGATTTTCATAAGGTTTCACCCTTTGCTGTTGCGGTCCCCCGCGTTTGCACACCTTCACCGATCCCGAGGAGAGCCGGAGAGTGCCCAATAGGATTCAAGCTCCGTGCCAATTGCCGAAGCAGGGCGTTAACTTGTTGTAAACAAAGGGAACGGACGGCCCACGCACATTGCTTGTGCGCAAACGCATCGAGCTATCCGATTAAAAAATAGGCAAAAATATGAAAATGCCTACTTAGTAGGCTTTGACCGGAAGCGGGCTCAGCGTTTGAGGCGGATAAGGCCTTCCTGGGCGACCGAGGCGATGAGCGTGCCATCCCGCGCGAACAGCGAACCGCGCGTGAAGCCGCGCGAGCCTTGCGACGACGGACTGTCCTGATTGTAGAGGATCCAGTCGTCCAGCGAATGGCTGCGGTGGAACCACATGGCGTGGTCGAGGCTGGCCGCCTGGATGTCGCGGTCGAAGATGGCGCGGCCATGCGCGAAGGTCGAGGTGTCGAGCAGCGTCATGTCCGAGAGATAGGCAAGCACCGCCGCCTGGATGGCGCGGTTTTCCGGCACTGGGCCGGTGGTGCGGATCCAGATATTCTGCTCAGGCTCCAGCTTCTCGCGGCTTGTGTAGTGCTTCAGCATCACCGGTTTCATCTCGATCGGCCGGTCGCGCTCCCAATAGCGCCTGATGCCTTCCGGCACCGCCTCGCCGAACTTGCCGAGCAGCTCGCGCTGCGACAGCAGCGTGTCGGGCGCCGGCACATCGCGCGGCATCGGCAACTGGTGTTCGAGGCCGACCTCATCCTGCTGGAATGAAGCCTCCAGCGAGAAGATCGCCTGGCCATGCTGGATCGCCACCACCCGGCGCGTGGTGAAGGAGCCGCCGTCGCGGATGCGATCGACCTCGTAGACGATCGGCAGCTTGGTGTCGCCCGGCCGCATGAAATAGCCGTGCAGCGAATGCACGTGGCGTTCCGGCTCCACGGTGCGCTGCGCGGCGACCAGCGCCTGGGCGATGGTCTGGCCGCCGAAGACGCGCTGCCAGTCGACCTTGGGGCTGCGACCACGATACAGATTGTGTTCGAGCTGCTCGAGGTCGAGAATGTCGAGAAGCTCGTCCATGGCCGCTGTCATGTTTGAAATCCTTCAAAGATGTGCCATGGCCGGTTTCGGACATGACGCGCAGGCAGTCAAGGCCCGCAGACGGCAGCCGGCCGAAGCCGCGAAAGGATGATTGCCATGGTCGACCGCAAACCGGATGCAACAGGGACCAATGGAAACCGCAAGGCGCCGCTCGATGTGCTCATAGCCGGCGCAGGCTATGTCGGCCTCACCGCCGCCGTGTCGCTGAAGCAGGCGCGGCCCGGCTTCGCCATCGCCATCGTCGACGCCGCCCCTGCCGGCGCCTGGCAGAAAGACGGCCGCGCCTCGGCCATCGCGGCGGCCGCCAGCCGCATGCTGGAACAGCTCGGCGTCTGGGAGGAGATCGCGCCGGAGGCGCAGGCGATCACCGAAATGATCATCACCGACTCGCGCGCCGCCGACCCGGTGCGCCCGGTGTTCTTGACCTTCGACGGCGAGGTGGCGCCGGGCGAGCCCTTCGCCCACATGGTCGCCAACCGAGACCTCAACGGCGCGCTGCGGCGGCGCGCCGCGAAGCTCGGCATCGATATCATCGAAGGCATGGCCGTCAGCGCCTTCGATACCAACGGCGCCGGCATCACGGTGCATCTGGCCGACGGCGCGACGCTGAAGGCGCGGCTGCTGATTGCCGCCGATGGCGTCAACTCCAGGCTGCGCGACATGGCCGGCATCAAGACCGTCAAATGGGAATACGGCCAGTCCGGCATCGTCTGCACGGTGGCGCATGAGCGTCCGCACAACGGCCGCGCCGAAGAACATTTTCTGCCGGCAGGCCCCTTCGCCACGCTGCCGCTGAAGCCGGGCAAGGATGGCACCAACCGCTCGTCGATCGTCTGGGTGGAGCGCACGCAAGACGCGCAGGCGCTGGTCGAGGGCGACGAGTTCGTCTTCGAGCACGATCTGGAGCAGCGCTTCGGCCTGAAGCTCGGCGAGATCCGCGTTGCCGACAAGCCGCGCGCCTGGCCGCTTGGCCTGACGCTCGCCCGCGCCTTCGTCGCGCCCCGCATCGCGCTCGCCGGCGACGCCGCCCACGGCATCCATCCGATCGCCGGCCAGGGCCTCAATCTCGGCTTCAAGGATGTCGCGGCATTGGCCGAAGTCGTGGTCGAGGCCGATCGGCTCGGCCAGGACATCGGCGCCCTCGACGTGCTCGAGCGCTACCAGCAGTGGCGCCGCTTCGACACGCTGCAGATGGGCGTCACCACCGACGTTTTGAACCGGCTCTTCTCCAACGACATAGGCCCGCTGCGCGCCGTGCGCGACCTGGGCCTTGGCCTCGTCGAGCGCATGCCGAGGCTCAAGGATTTCTTCATCCGCCAGGCCTCGGGCCTGTCCGGGGATACGCCGCGGCTGCTGAAGGGCGAGGCGATTTAGGGGCTCGCGCCTGGCTATCAGCAGAGCAATCGTTTCGTACGAGCGATAGATCACCGAAGTGAGCGCCGCCCCTCATTGCCCTGCCGGTGTCCAGCCGATAGATGGGTAACACTTTGAACCGGATACATAGGTAACAGTTCTCCCCTATTGGTCCGCCGCAGCGCCAAGCGGTTTGGTTGGCGCGGCGCTGCGGCGGACGAGCTTCATGTGCCTGGTGTCGATGATGCCGAGCGGGTGGGCGTGGAAGGAAAGTGCCCATTGGCCGTCCTCGGTTTCGGTAGCGGCGACGGCTTCGCCGGCCAGTGATTGCGAGACATAGATAAAGCCGCCGTTCCATCTGATCTCGCCATTGTGGCGCACGCGGCGGACCGCAGCCTCGACCGGATAGTCGGGTTCGGGTAGCGTTCGCGGCATGGCGCGCCGTGAGGATCGGTAGCGCTGGGCCGGGGTGTCCATGCCTAGCGCCTCATGCGGACGCTCCTCATTGTAGCTACGCCGAAACGCCTCGAAGGCCTGGCCCTGCGCCGTTCTGTCGGCCGCCGGTTCCTCAGCCAACGGTAGCATGGTCAGATGAAAGCGCTCATGGCGTCCGTTCTGCTGCGGCTTGCCGGGTGCGATCCGCTCCAGTGTGATGCCGAGCTTGATGAAACGCACCGCAAGCGGCGTCAGCCCGGTGACACCGACCGATGCGAAGGGCGGACCATTGTCGCTTCTGAAGCGATCCGGCAGGCCATGCTCCTCAAACAGCCGTTCGAACACCGGCCAGGCCTCGCTATCTGCTGTCGATCCCGTCGCTTCGAGCGCCAAAAGGTAGCGGCTCGAGGCATCCATCACCGTCAAGGGTTCGCAACGCCATTCGTCGGCGGTTCGGAACCAGCCCTTGTGGTCGCCAGTCCACACCGCGTTCGGCTCTTGCGGTTCCGGCCACGGTCCGTTGCCGCAGGCCCGCAGGCGTGGCCGCTTGCGGGCGCTGACAAGCCCGTGTCGAGCAAGGATCGCCCCCACCGTCGAGGCTGAAGGCCAGATGAGCTCGGGAGCCGTGCGCTTGAGCCGGGCCACGATCTTCTTGGGCCCCCAAAGCGGATGCGTCTCCTTGGCCGCGACGATCCGCTCCACCAGATTCAGAGCTGTTGCCCGGCCATGATTGAGCGGTGCTCGCGGCAGATCATGCAAACCTTTCGGGCCGAACTCCCGATAGCGACCAAGCCATTTGTACCCGCTCTTGCGCGATATGCCGTAGGCCGCACAAAGCGCGCTCATCGTCTCCTCGCCGGCAAGGCAATCCACTACAAACCGAAGCCGCTCGTCCATGATGCCAGTCTCTCGCCAAACCATCGCCGGTCCTCCGGCGGACAAGAAAACTGTCACCCATGCTATCGGTCCATTCTGTTACCTATCTATCCGGTTCGGACACCGGGCATTTCTCCCCGTATAGTGACGGGGAGAAATGGCTGGCCGCCCTCTCGGTGCTATTCCTGCAACGCTTGGCGATCGGCGAAATCATCAAAGAGAGCGCCCCTCTCCCCGTCGCTATACGGGGAGAGGATGCCGGCAGGCAGGTGAGGGGCGGCGCAAACGATGGCAAATGAGTTGAGCCCGAAGCCACAGCCCCGAATATCGCTACACCCTCAATTCACCTCGAAGCCCAGCTTCTGCCGCAGCCTTAGCATCCGCTGGTCGGCGATCTTGAGGCTCTGCTCGCCGCCCTGCTGCGCGACACGGTTCAGCATCCTGAGCAGATCGTCCCGCTCGTGCGGATCGAGGCGCTCGCGCAGGAACGGCGCCAGCTTGTCGATGACGATCGTCGTGTCGTCGACCTGCGAGGTCGCCCATTTGGCGTAGACCACGGCCTCATCGGTCGTCTTTTGACTGTCGGCGATCTGCGAGATCACCTCGCGGATGACCGCCTCGCGCTGCGGCAGGACCGGGCCGTGCTCCGAAACGATCGCGGTGATCAGCGTCGCCGCCGCCACCACCGGATCGTCGATCGCCGTCAGCGGTGACAGCGCGGCCTGGTTGCGCAATTTCTTGCGGCGCATGTTGCCCTGAACACGTCCGACGACGTCGGCAACCTCACGCGCGGCGTCGCTCAGATATTTCAGCCGGTACCACCAGATGGCGGCCGCCCCGAGCAAGCCAAGGATAGCGATCAGGAACGGCATGCCGAATTCCCCCGAAATCGCGGCGACGATAAGAGAACCGCGGCTCCGCTTCAACACGCAACGGTTGCTGTGGCGAAGAAACGCTGAAGATTTCCCCTCAGAAAGCTTCGACGGTTCCGGATCCGTCCTGAGCGGCGGCGGTTATGACCCCGGTACGTCGTAGATCGCCCGGACCTCGACCGTGCCGAGTTCGGCCAGCGGAATGCCCCCGGCAAGCTTCAGCGCCTCGGTAAGGTCCGCTGCCTCGACCATGACGAAGCCGAGCAGTTGTTCCTTGGTCTCGGCGAACGGCCCGTCGGTCACCAGCGCCTTGCCCTTGCGCCGCCTGAGCGATTTCGAGGTCTTCACCGACTGCAGCGCCTGCGCGATGATCAGCTTGCCCTGTCGGTCGAGCTCCCTGTCATAGGCGAGCGAGTCGGCATCGAGCTTGGCCGCGCGCTCAGGGGTCAGCGCATAGAGATCCTTTTCCTCGCCATAGACCAGCAGGACATATTTCATTTCAGGTTCCCTTCCGTTGATGCGTTATAGGGGGCCAAGGCGACGGTGTCGGTTTTGCTTGCCGTTGCCGCGTGATCGAGCAGGAATGCCGCGACGCCGATGATGGCGATGGCCGCGGCCAGCCGGCCGAAGCCGGGCGACGGCGGATCCAGCCAGAACTCTTCCGGTTGCCGGGCTTTTCGCCCCGGCTTTCCCCAGAGCGCAAGAAACAGATTGTCCATCCTAATCTCCATCGGCCGCGAGTGGCCGCCCGCAGGACGGTCGGGCCGACGCGAAGTCGACATTTTCGCACGCACATTTTTTTCGAGAATTTTCGAAGTGCGTCGCGCAAGCACAATCATATCAAGCCATGGATGGTCTTCCGGCCCGCCCGCGCTATAGTTCGACAGAACGCCGGCGCTCGCCGGCGAGAAACCCCGACACGCAGGAGGAATTTCATGGACCGCACCGCAAACGCCGTCTGGAAGGGCAATCTGACGGAAGGCAAAGGCACGCTCGACACGCAGAGCGGCGCCCTGACGGCCGCGCCCTATTCCTTCAAGGCGCGCTTCCAGGACGAGAGCGGCAAGTCCGGCACCAATCCGGAAGAGCTGATCGCCGCAGCGCATGCCGGCTGCTACGCCATGCAGCTGTCGCACTTCCTGGCCGAGAACGGCACCCCCGCCGCCGAGCTCGACGCCAAAGCGGTGGTGACGCTGGTCCCCGGCACCGGTATCACCGGCAGCGCCATCACCCTGGTCGGCAAGGTGCCTGGCATCGATGCCGCGAAGTTCCAGGAACTGGCCGAGAAGGCCAAGGCCGAATGCCCGGTCTCGAAGGCGCTTGGCGCCATCAAGGTCTCGTTGGACGCAAGGCTTGGCTGATCAGGCGCATATTTGGCCAAGGTCGCGATCCTTCGCGCCCCCCTCTGCCCTACCGGGCATCTCCCCCTCTTGGGGGGAGATTGGCGGTTCCAGCGCCGGCGCTCTTCTCTCAACGTCGGCGATTGGCGAAAGCCGGCGCGACATCTGTCTCCCCCCAAGAGGGGGAGATGTCCGGTTTACCCTCCGAGGCTGCGGCGTAGCCGCCGCGGAGGATGGGCAGGACAGAGGGGGCGCTGTCCCGCCGACGTTTCCCGCTAAGGGACTTAACCGCCCAGCGCCTCGATCCTCGCCCGCAACGCCGCGACCTCTTCTTCGAGTCCCCGCACGCGCGCTTCGAGATCCACATCCGCAGCTGTCGCCGCCGGCTGCCACGGCGCCGCTACCGCCGCCGATTCCACCGGTCCGCTCAAGAGGTGCACATAGCGCTCCTCGCGCTGCCCGAGCGCGCGTTCGAGCAGTTGGATCAGCGGCGGCCGGCGGCCGATCATGAGATCGAGATTGTCGCGAAACTCCTCGATCGAGGCAAAGCGCGCCATGCGTTCCGAACGGGCAAGCAGCTCATGCGCGGTCTGCGCGCCGCGCAGCAGCAAGAGACCGATAACGGCGATCTGCGGCGTGGTCAGCGAAAAGCGCTGCGCCATCAGATGCTCGTAGCGCTCGACGCGCGAGGCGAAGGCCTGGCGCACCAGCCCTTTCTGCTCGAGCGAGCTCAGCGCCCGCCTGATTTCCGCCAGTTCCAGCGCCATCACCGGTTCGCGCGCCGTCTTCTGGTTGGCGGCCTGATGCGCGCCGTTGAGCGTCAGCGGGTAGACGTCCGGCGTCAGCTCCTTCTTCTCGATCAGCGAGCCGAGCACACGGGCTTCGATGGGAGAGAGGACGGGGAGATCGGTCATCTGAGCTATCCTTTTGAAGCCGGAGGGACAGCGCCCCCCTCTGTCCTGCCGGACATCTCCCCCTCTTGGGGGGACATCAGCAGCTTCCGCGCAGCTCGCCCATTCTTGCCGCGTTGAAGATTAGCGAAAGCTGAGGTGACGGCCAATTTCCCCCCTTGCGGGGGAGATGGCCGGCAGGCCAGAGGGGGGTTGACGGATCGCTACCGATGCGATTCGTCAGCAATCACCCCTGCGGAACTAAACCCTTCTCTCCACCATCATCTTCTTGATCTCGGCAATCGCCTTCGCGGGATTGAGGCCCTTCGGGCAGGTCTGCGCGCAGTTCATGATGGTGTGGCAGCGATAGAGCCGGAACGGATCTTCGAGATTGTCGAGCCGCTCGCCCGTCGCCTCGTCGCGGCTGTCGATCAGCCAGCGGTAGGCCTGCAGCAGGGTGGCCGGGCCGAGATAGCGGTCGCCATTCCACCAGTAGCTCGGGCAAGACGTCGAGCAGCAGGCGCACAGGATGCATTCGTAAAGCCCGTCGAGCTTCTCGCGATCCTCATGGCTCTGCAGCCATTCCTTGGCCGGCGTCGGCGAAACCGTCTTCAGCCAAGGCTCGATCGAGGCGTGCTGGGCGTAGAAATTGGTGAGGTCGGGCACCAGGTCCTTGATCACCGGCATATGCGGTAGCGGGTAGATCTTCACCGCGCCGGAAATGTCGTCGCAGCCCTTGGTGCAGGCCAGCGTGTTCGAGCCGTCGATATTCATGGCGCAGGAACCGCAAATGCCCTCGCGGCAGGAGCGGCGCAGCGTCAGCGTCGGGTCGATCTTGTTCTTGATCCACAGCAACGCGTCGAGAACCATCGGCCCGCAATCGTCCATGTCGACGAAATAGGTATCCATGCGCGGATTCTCGTCATCGTCCGGCGACCAGCGATAGATGCGGTATTCGCGCAGGTTGGTGGCACCCTCGGGCTTCGGCCAGGTCTTGCCCTGCTGGACCTTGGAATTCTTGGGAAGCGTGAGTTCGACCATTACCTGCGGTCCTTTCGGATGACGAGCTTCAGCCCGGACCAGATTTCGTTCACGGCGGCGACCTTGACGTCGACCAGGTCGCGCTTCAGCGCCTCCGACCGGATGACATCCTCGGTGACATCGGTCGGCACCTTGGAGGCCTTCTTCGGCCATGAGACCCAGACCATGCCGTCGCGTTTGATCGCCGTCTCGATGCCGGACAGGCCGTCCTCGATCTCGGCGCGCTGCCGGGTGAAGGCGTGCACGGCGTCGTATTTCTGGCTTCCCGAGATCGCCGACCACTCCGCCAGCCGATCGACGCCGGCAAAGGAAACGGCCTCGGTCAGCGCATCGAGCTCCGGCGGCAACGCGATGAAGGCGGCGACCATGCCGTCCTTCAGGCCGAGCTTGGCCGGAAGAGGCGTGCCGGAATATCCCGTGGCCGCCTGCGCCATGATCAATACACCCGCGCCTTCGGCGCGATCTTGGCCAGGCTGATGCCGCCGTCCTTTTCCGCCAGCAACGGCTCGGTGTGCACCGGCCGGTAGGTCAGCGCCACCTTGCCGTCCTCGCTCAGATGGGCAAGCGTATGCTTGCGCCAGTTGGCGTCGTCGCGCTTGTCGAAATCCTCACGCGCATGCGCGCCGCGGCTCTCCTTGCGCGCCTCGGCGCCATAGACCGTGGTGATGGCGTTGGCCATCAGGTTTTCCAGCTCCAGCGTCTCGACGAGGTCGGAATTCCATATCATCGAGCGGTCGGTGACCTTGATGTCCTTGAGCTCGCCCCAGAGTTCCGAAATGCGCTTGCAGCCGTTCTCGAGCGATTCCTGCGTGCGGAACACGGCGGCGTCTTCCTGCATCGCCCGCTGCATTCTCTCACGCAGCACCGCGGTCGGGATCGAGCCGTTGGCGTGGCGCAGGTGATCGAAGCGCTCCATGATCTTTTCGACCGAAGCTTCGTTGGGCGTCGGGATAGCCGACTTGCGGTCGATCACCTGGCCGGCGCGGATGGCGGCCGCCCGCCCGAACACGACGAGGTCGATCAGCGAGTTCGAGCCCAGCCGGTTGGCGCCGTGCACCGAGGCGCAGCCGGCCTCGCCGACCGCCATCAGGCCGGGCGACACCCGGTCGGGATTCTCGACCGTCGGGTTGAGCGCCTCGCCCCAGTAATTGGTCGGCACGCCGCCCATATTGTAGTGCACCGTCGGCAGCACCGGGATCGGCTCCTTGGTGAGGTCGACACCGGCGAATATCTTGGCCGATTCCGAAATGCCCGGCAGGCGCTCATGCAGCACGGCCGGATCGAGATGGTCGAGATGCAGGAAGATGTGGTCCTTCTTCTTGCCGACGCCGCGGCCCTCGCGGATTTCCAGCGTCATGCAGCGCGAGACCACGTCGCGCGAGGCAAGGTCCTTGGCCGACGGCGCATAGCGCTCCATGAAGCGCTCGCCCTCGGAATTGACCAGATAGCCGCCCTCGCCGCGCGCGCCTTCGGTGATCAGGCAGCCGGCGCCATAGATGCCGGTCGGATGGAACTGCACGAACTCCATGTCCTGCAGCGGCAGTCCGGCACGCGCGGCCATGCCGCCGCCGTCGCCGGTGCAGGTGTGCGCCGAGGTGGCGGAGAAATAGGCGCGGCCGTAGCCGCCGGTCGCCAGCACCACCATCTTGGCCGAGAAGCGGTGGATGGTGCCGTCATCGAGGTTCCAGGCCACCACGCCGGTGCAGGTGCCGTCCGGCTCCATGATCAGGTCGAGCGCGAAATACTCGATGAAGAACTGAGCATTGTTCTTCAGCGACTGGCCGTAGAGCGTATGCAGGATGGCGTGGCCGGTGCGGTCGGCTGCGGCACAGGTGCGCTGCACCGGCGGACCGTCGCCATAATTCATCATGTGGCCGCCGAACGGCCGCTGGTAGATCTTGCCTTCCTCGGTGCGCGAGAACGGCACGCCGTAATGCTCGAGCTCGTAGACCGCGGCCGGCGCTTCGCGCACCATGTATTCCATGGCGTCGACATCGCCCAGCCAGTCCGAGCCTTTGACGGTGTCGTACATGTGCCACTGCCAGGAATCCGGGCCCATGTTGGACAGCGAGGCGGCGATGCCGCCCTGCGCCGCGACGGTGTGCGAGCGCGTCGGGAACACCTTGGTGATGCAGGCGGTGCGCAGACCCTGCTCGGCCATGCCGAGCGTGGCGCGCAGGCCGGCGCCGCCGGCGCCGACGATCACGACGTCGAATTTGTGGTCGACAAAGCTATAGGCGGAAGCCGTGTTGTTTGCGTCCTTGGCCAAGACTTCAGCCTCCGAATGCCAGTTTGAGCAGGGCAAGCAGCGAAGCGACGCCGACTGCGACTGCGAAGAAGGTGTTGAGAGCGATCAGCGCCAGTTTCATGCCTTCGCCATGCACATAGTCCTCGATGATGACCTGCATGCCGAGCCGCATGTGGTAGAGGCCGGAGATCAGCACCAGCGCCAGCACCAGCGCCACGAAGGGATTGGCGAGCGCCGCCCGCACTTCCGTGTAGCCGTGGCCGTTGACCGCGATCAGGAAGCCGACGAAGAACAACAGCAGCGGGATGTTGGCGATCGCCGTCAGCCGCTGGCGCCAGAAATGCAGCGTGCCTTCGCGCGCCGAGCCCAGGCCGCGCACCTTGCCGAGCGGCGTGCGCATATCGTTATTGTTGCCGCTCATGCCAGGCCCCCCCGCGCCATGTAGCCGGCGATCCAGATCAAAAGCGTCAGCACGATCGAGCCGGCGAGCGTCGCCCAGGCGATCTTCGAAGCGGTGTGTTTTTCCAATCCCGCCCCGGTGTCCCAGACGAGGTGGCGCAGTCCGCCCAGCATGTGGTGCATCAGCGCCCAGGTGTAGCCGAAGAGAACCAGCCGGCCGAGCCAGGAACCGAAGGCCCAGTCGACCCAGTCGAAAGCGGCCTGCGAGCTCGCAGCAGCGATCAACCACGCCGCCACCAGCAGCGTGCCGAAATAAAGCGCGCCGCCGGTGATGCGATGGATGATCGACATCGTCATCGTGATCGGCGGCCGGTAGATCGACAGATGCGGCGAGAGCGGCCGTTCACGTCTGGCAACTGCGCGGGTGGCTGGTGATTTGCTCATGGCTCCCCCAGTTCGGCATCCTGGAGCCGCGATGAGAATGCGGCGTTTGCCGCCCGCATATATGGCTCCGGACAGCCGGTTTCTAATGCTCTTTTTGCACCGCGTCAAAGCCGGAAAATCGTTTTGGAAACATCATTTAGTCTGACAAATTGGCGGCTGCGCGCTTCAATCGATTAGCGGCTGTTTTGAAGCCGGCGCAGCGTTCGCTGCAGTGCGGTATTCTCATCTGTACGGGCAAGTGCCGGGGTGTGCTTGAGATTCAGGTCAGGCAGGGCCGAGAACGGTGGCTTCCGAGAACCGGCCTACGCCGGCCGTAGTCTCGATTTAACTGCCAGCCACTCATGAGTGCTTCGGCCGGCGAAGGGCGGAAGCACTCACGAGTGGCTGGCGTTTGCAGGCCGGCGTGACCTGAATGGCAGCGTACCCTCAGCGCTTGCAGGTCTGCGGCGTCGATCCCCGCTTCATCACCAACGCCTCGCGCCCGTCGATCACGATTGCGTCATGCGTCGCAGCTTCCTGGTAGCGGCTGCTCTGGTTGGCGGGCGAGGCCGCAAATTCCTCGGCCGTACCATCCGGCCGGACCACACGCAGCGACGCGCCGAGATTCTGGATGGTGATCATGCCGCCATTGCCGCATCTGTAGGTGGCCGTGCCGATACCGGATCGCGGCACGGTAAGGTCGGTGATGGTCTTGGTTGTGGGTGGCGCAGGCGTTGCCGGCATTTTGGCCGTTGCAGATACCGGGGGTGTTGCCGGTATCGGCGCCGCCCCAGCTGCGGCGGACTGCTGGGTTGGCGCGGACAAGACCGGCGGCGGCGCGGCATTGGCCGCTTTCGGCGCGTTATCCTGCGGCACGCAGGCCGCGGCCGCGAGAAGCAGCGGGATCGTTATCGACACCCGAACCGTGTGGCCAAAGCTCATGCGCTGCCCCTTTCGTGCGCGGCACGCTACAGCAATTCCAGGGAAAGTGTGAAACGGCTGGGCTCGGCGCATTCGCCGTAGCCCTCCGTCCGGAATTGCGTCAAACGCTCTAGCCACGCGGCGCCCCAAGATCAAGTTCACCCAGAGTCACCCCCGCTCCGCGCCCGCTCCCCCCTGGGAAACCGGTCCCGGAAATTAACCATGTTCCTTAAGAACCGGCGTCGAAGGCCTCCAGCCACTTAACAAAGGTTAAGAAAGAGTTAATTTCTGATTCGGACCGGATACCGGGCGCGACCTGTCGCGTCCATCAAGGGAGAGCGACATGCGTTTGAATTCAGTGCGGATAGTTCTTGCGGCCGCATCGCTGGCGGCGCTTGTCGTGGCGATCGCCTCGCCGGCCGAAGCGGGGCTGCGGCATCACGACCGCGTCTATGCCGATTCCTTCGGCAATCTCGTCATCGACAGCGCCGCCGGCTACAAGCGCATCATCGTCGGCGAAGGCAAGCTTGCCAGGAAGCTTTCCGAATACACCGGCGCCGGCCAGCCGGATGTCGTCTATGACGGTGCGGACGAGCCTGGCGCGCCCGGCTGCTACCAGGCGCCGGTGCTGGTGAAAGGCCGCTCCTATATGTACGGGCTTTCCGACGGCGAGATGCCCAATCTCAGCCCTTGCCGTTGAAAACCGTCGGCGCCTGGCGGCGGCGCGCCGAGCCTGATACCCGGACGCAGTCGCGGCCGGCATTCTTGGCTTCGTAGAGCGCGGCGTCGGCGCGCCGCAAAAGATCGGCAAAACCTTCGTCCGCGGCCAGTTCCGCCACGCCGAAGCTTGCGCTGCAGCGATGGTCGGCGGGCACGCCCTCGATCGGCAAGGCTCCAAACGCGTTGCGCGCGCCCTCCGCGAAAAGCCGCGCGGCGGCAAGATTGGTGCCTGGCAGGATGATGGCGAACTCCTCGCCGCCGATACGGCCGGCGACGTGGTGCTTGGCGGCGGCTTCGCGCAGGAAACCGGCGAACGTCTCGATCACGCGATCGCCGCAGGCATGGCCATAGCTGTCATTGATGCTCTTGAAATAGTCGAGATCGGCGATCACCAGCGCCACCGGCACGCCACGCCGAACGGCATCCCGCATGGCAAGGTCCGCGTGACGCTCGAAGCCGCCGCGGTTGAAGAGCCGCGACAATGCGTCGGTTTCCGACTTCGAGGTCGCCTCGGCCAGCACGTCGCGCACCAGGACGGCTAAAGCAAGCAGCGCCAGCGCCAGCCCGAACACGGTGCCGAGCGATTGCGACACCAGCGCGTAAGCCGTCTGAACATAGGCTTGCGGGTTGGCGCCCCAGCCACCCAGCGCTCCCGCGATGAGCGGCTTGGATGCAAACTGCACGGCGCTGGCGCCGAGCACCAGCGCAAGCAGGTGGTCGAACCGCCCAAGCCTTTGCCGGGAGGAGAGCACGATGCCGAGCGCGGCGAACTGCATGGCGGCGTAGGGAAGCTGGTAGGCCATCATTCGCGTGAGCGAGTGGCGCGGCAGATCCTGCGCCAGATAGACGGCGACCGTGGCGACGACCAGGAAGCACAGCATCGGCGCCCAGGGCGGCCGCACGCCATATTTATGGGCCAGCCCGCCATTGAAGGCGATGGTCGCGCCGAGGAACACGGCAAAGGCGGCAACGACCGGCAGCCGCGCGTCCGCGAAGGCGGGGATGCTGAATTCGATGGCGAAATAGGCCATGCCGAGCAGGTAGCTGAAGGCAAGCCAGCGCGCCGACACGCGCCCGGCATCATAGACGGCAATCGCCATGAACGCCCCTGCCAGGAGCCCGGCGACGAGCAGGTTGATCATCAGGATGAAGTCGGCGCTGCCCATATCTTCCTTCGTCGGACGTTCCGGACAGAAAACCATCGACGGGCGAAGAACACGTTAATGCGCGCATGAGTTGCTTGAAGCAACCCGGAAATAGCGTGCAGCGGTCGGGCTCGGCGACTTCGCCGTGGCCTTGCCTCAGCCGACGGCGAGCGGGTCGGCAACGAAAGTCGTTTCGGGCCGCTCGTAGGACAGACGGACGCTGTCGCGGCCGTTCTTCTTGGCCTTGTAGAGCGCCTCGTCGGCGCGCCGCATCAAAGGCATCAGCCCTTCCTTGCCGGTGCGGGCGGCAACGCCGAAGCTTGCCGTGACCCGGGTGCCGGGCGGCAGGCCGTCGATCGCGCCGGCCGAATAGAAGGCGCGGATCGCTTCGGCAAAGAGCCTTGCCGAAGCAAGGTCGCTGAGCGGCAAAAGCACGGCGAACTCTTCGCCGCCGATGCGGCCGGCGGCCCCGCGCGCACCGGTGGCGGAGCGCAGCTTGGCGGCGAAGTCGGCAATCACCCGGTCGCCGGTCTCGTGCCCGTATTGGTCGTTCAGCGCCTTGAAGTGATCGAGGTCGGCCAGCACCAGGGCGACGGGAAATCCGGCCTTGCCGCACTGATCGAGCAGCAGGGTCGACCGCTCCTCGAAGCCACGACGGTTGAGGATGCCCGACAGCGGATCGGTGTGGGTCTCCGCCTTCAGCGCCCTCATCACATCGAGCGCGGCGGCGGTGAACAGGCAAAGCGCGATCAGCAGCGACAAAAGCGCATGCGAAAGCAGCGCCGTCGTCCAGTAAGACGAGCCGTAGAAGCCGGCATAGCTCGGGAACGGTCCATGCGCGACGACGACGACCAGCGTGCGGGCGGTGAAGTTCAGCGCGGAAAGCAGCGACAGCGCGAACAGGATCTTTTCGGTCGGTCCATTGTTGCGAACCGGCCTGAGCTCGGCAGCGACGAGCAGGCTCAAGCCGCCGAAACCGAAATTCATGCCGAGCACGCGCCAGGTGAGATCCGGCTGGACGAACATGAACCATGCGAAGGCGGCGAGCCCGCCACCGGTCATGATGCCGATGCCGATATAGGGCACGCGCCGACCGTAGCGTGCCACGATCGCGCCGGAAAGGCAGCAGGCAGCAATCGTGAAGCATATGTTGGAGATCAGCTTGGTCAGCACGACGCCGACCGGAAGCGTGAAATATTGCAGCAGGAAGCCCGGCGCCGACAGGCAGTAGCTCGCGGCCAGCGCCGCCAGATACGGACGATGGCGCTGATAGGACCACAGCACGAGGAACGCAGCGCCAAGCGCCAGCGCTATTGTCGGATTGAGCAGCGCTATGAGCAGACCGGTGTCCAAAGGACTGCGACTTTCCCCAACTTACCCAGGAGGAGATACTAAGACGTAAGCCCAAACAAGCGGTTAAGCGGCGGCCTGCGTTGGCAGGTCGCATGCGTCGGAGATTGGCCGAAACGCCCATCCCGTCGTCATCCACGGGCGAAGCAAGGAGCGAAGCGACGCGGCGCAGACCCGAGGATCCATGCCGTGAGGCATAAGCGCTTCTGCGGTGCAGAATTCTGCTCCGCTGCACCCTTCGATCAAGGTAACGGCATGGATCCCAGGGTCTCCGCGACGGAGCTTACGCTCCTGCTTCGCCCTGGGATGACGAGATTGGGGCTTGCGCGGATTTCCGGGCCTGCTGCTTTCCAAACCGCGCCGTTATTTCCAGTCGCGGATGTCGACGAAGTGGCCGGCGATTGCCGCCGCCGCCGCCATGGCCGGCGACACCAGATGGGTGCGGCCCTTGAAGCCTTGCCTACCCTCGAAATTGCGGTTCGAGGTCGAGGCGCAGCGTTCATGCGGCTTCAGCCGGTCGTCGTTCATGGCCAGGCACATCGAGCAGCCGGGCTCGCGCCAGTCGAAGCCGGCGGCGAGGAAGATCTTGTCCAGTCCCTCGGCCTCGGCCTGTTCCTTGACCAGGCCGGAGCCCGGAACGATCATGGCGTTGACACGCGGATTGACTTTTCTGCCTTCGACGACCTTGGCGGCGGCGCGCAGATCCTCGATGCGGCCATTGGTGCAGGAGCCGATGAACACCCGGTCGAGCGCGATGTCGGTGATCTTGGTTCCCGGCGTCAGCCCCATATAATCGAGCGCGCGGATCTTCGACGTGCGCTTGTTCTCGTCCGCGATCTCTTCGGGATTGGGCACGATGCCCTGCACCGAGACGACGTCCTCGGGCGAGGAACCCCAGGAGACGATCGGCGGCAGTTTCGCCGCGTCGAGCACGATCACCTTGTCGAAATGCGCGCCCTCGTCGGACTGCAGCGTCTTCCAATAGGCAAGTGCTGCATCCCAGGCGGCGCCCTTGGGCGCGCGCGGCTTGTCCTTGACATAGGCGAAGGTCGTCTCGTCCGGCGCGATCAGGCCGGCACGGGCTCCGCCCTCGATCGACATGTTGCAGATCGTCATGCGGCCTTCCATCGACAGCGATCGGATGGCTTCGCCGGCATATTCGATGACATAGCCGGTGCCGCCGGCCGTGCCGATCTCGCCGATGATGGCGAGGATGATGTCCTTGGCGGTGACGCCTTCCGGCAACCGGCCGTCGACGCGCACCAGCATGTTCTTGGCCTTGCGCTGGATCAGCGTCTGGGTGGCGAGCACATGCTCGACCTCCGACGTGCCGATGCCATGCGCCAATGCGCCAAAAGCACCGTGCGTGGAGGTATGGCTGTCGCCGCAGACGATCGTCATGCCCGGCAGCGTGAAGCCTTGCTCCGGACCGATGATGTGGACGATGCCCTGGCGGATATCGTTCTCGGAATAATATTCGATACCGAAATCCTTGGCGTTCCTGGCCAGCGCCTCGACCTGGATGCGGCTTTCCTCGTTCTTGATGCCGAACTTGCGCTCGGGCGAGGTCGACACGTTGTGGTCGACGACGGCCAGCGTCTTTTCCGGATGCCGGACCTTGCGGTTGCTCATCCGCAGGCCTTCGAAGGCCTGCGGGCTGGTGACTTCGTGCACGAGGTGGCGGTCGATATAGAGCAGGCAGGTGCCGTCGTCCTGGCGGTCGACCGTGTGATCGTCGAAGATCTTGTCGTAGAGGGTGCGCGGTGCGCTCATGTGCGTAAATCCGTCGATATGAGAATAGGAAGAAGGAGCGCCGGCAGTCCGGCGCAACGACTGCGATCCGTCGGCTCAGCTAAGTCGGCTGGTAGGCGCGCCGCAGACGCGCGCGGCAAATCGCGACGGCAGGCGCTTTCTGTCCTGCAGCACAAAACCCTTGTAGGCCGGATCGCTGAAAAGCTTTTCCATGGCGGCGTAAATAGCAATGTTTTGGCTTTTCGGCAATTGCGGCAGCTTTGCCTTCTCCCCGTGTGGGGGAAGGTGTCGCCGAAGGCGACGGATGAGGGGTGCTCCAGGGAACGCCGTCGTCTGACTCCGCTGGAACACCCCTCATCCGTCTCGGCGCTATCGCGCCGATCCACCTTCTCGCACAAGGGGAGAAGGGAGAGCCGCGCTCAAACCACCTCAAAAACAAACGTCTTCACCAGCGCTTCCGGGTCGCCGAT
The DNA here is from genome assembly GCF_053714275.1 of Mesorhizobium sp. Arg314. Taxonomy (NCBI): domain Bacteria; kingdom Pseudomonadati; phylum Pseudomonadota; class Alphaproteobacteria; order Hyphomicrobiales; family Phyllobacteriaceae; genus Mesorhizobium; species Mesorhizobium sp. Arg314. The sequence goes on from NZ_JBSKBP010000007.1 coordinate 157,737, forward strand.
CGCATAGCAGCGGAACCACGGACTCTCCTCGGCCAGCCGCCATTTCCCTGCCTGCGTGATTTCGTCGAACACCACCTGGAACCCGCCGCTCTCGAAAACCTGGTCGCGCACGGTGAAGATGGCGTGGCCGCCGCTCTTGGTGACGCGCACCAGCTCATGCAGCCCCGAAGCCGGCGCGTGGCCGATGGTGAAGACGCCGGTCGAGAAGAAAGCGCGGAAATGCCGGTCGGGCCAGGGCAGCGGCCCGCCGAGCATCGCCTTCTTCAACTCGCCATAGGCATTGCGGCTGCCGGCAAGCTTCAGCATGTCGTCGGAAAGATCGAGCCCGGCGATGTCGCCATAGCCCAGCGCCTTGAGCGATGGTCCCGAAAGGCCGGTGCCGCAGCCGGCGTCGAGCAGCGGGCCTTCGCCCGCCGGCACGTGCCGCGCCACCCAGGCGGTGATCAGGAAAGGCAGGAGGTAGCCGAGCGAGGCGGTTTCGCCGTCATAGGTCGCCGCCCATTCGGCATAGGCACTGGCCAAGGCTTCCGGCGTATCGGCCGTGTAGACGGAGTCCAGCGCCGCATTGGCCTTGTCGAAATTCATGGGACGTCTCCTCCGCGGGCGCATGTGACCCAAGGTAGAGCAATTCCAGGAAAAGTGGGAACCGGTTTTCCGTCCGGAATTGCGTCAAAAACAAAGAGATCGCGCGGACTTTGGCGCCGGGCTATTCCTGATGTTGCCGGCGCAGCCGCTGCTCCAGCGCCCGCAGCGCCAGCGACAGGCCGACGGTCAGGATGAGATAGATATAGGCGACGATCGAATAGGTCTCGAAGAAGCGGAACGAGCCCGCGGCATAGACCTTGCCGATCTGCGTGATGTCGGCGACGCCGAGCACCGAGACCAGCGAGGAATCCTTGACCATGGCGACGAAGTCGTTGCCGAGCGGCGGCAGGATGGTGCGGATCGCCTGCGGAAACACGATCAGCCGGAAGCGCTGCACCCGTGTCAGACCAAGCGCCTTGGCCGCTTCGATCTGGCCCTTCTCGACCGACTGGATGCCGGCGCGGAACACTTCCGAGATGAAGGCCGAATAGCCGATGGTGAGCGCCATGATGGCGCGCCAGAGCAGCGAGACGTCGCGCACCAGGAGTTCGCCCATGAGGCCGGCGCTCTGCAGCGGTGCGGTAAGGGCGTTCCAGGCGGCGACGAAGGCCGGCGCGCCGGCAAAGGCGATCCAGAACAACAGCACCAGGATCGGCACGCCGCGGATGATCTCGACATAGAAGCGCGCGATCTGGCGCAGCCACCGCGATCCCGACAGCGCCATCAGCGCAATGCCGAGCCCGAACGCCGAGGCCAGCGCGAAAGCGACCGCGGTGACGAAGATGGTGATGCCGATGCCCTTGGCGACGGTGGCGAAGACCTCGGCGTAGAGGTCGCTGGAAGCAATGGCGAGGGCGGCGGCCAAAGCAAGCACGGTCGCGGCGGCCAGCCACCAGGGGAATTCGGATTTGGCGGTGAAGGCTGCGGACATCAGGCGGCGCCGGCAGCGTAGTTGCGAAGGCCGCGTTCCGGCACACCCCCCTCTGCCCTACCGGGCATCTCCCCCGCAAGGGGGGAGATCAGATGTCGCGTTGGCTTTCGCCAATCTCCAACGTTGGAGGAAATGCGCCAGCGGTGAAGTTGCCGATCTCCCCCCTTGCGGGGGAGATGTCCGGCAGGACAGAGGGGGGTGTGAAGGAATGAGGCCTTTGGAAACTTCGGCCCGCCACTGTCGCGCATCATTGGCAACAAAAGCGCCTACTGCCCCATCTTGTAATCAAGAAACCACTTCTTGTTGAGCTTGTCCAAGGTGCCGTCGACCTTGAGCGAGGCGATCGCGGCGTTGACCGGCTTGACCAGGTCCGAGCCCTTCGGGAAGATGAAGCCGAAGTCCTCGGTGCCGAGCGGCCCGCCGATCAGCTTCAACTTGCCTTCGGAAGCATCGACATAGCCCTGGCCGGCGGTGCCGTCGGTCAAGACGACATCGACATCGCCCGACTTCAGCGCCTGCACGGTCGCGCCAAAGGTCTCGAACAGTTTTATGCGCGGGTTCTGCTCGTTGCCGTCGAGCACGCTGTTGACGGCGGTGTAGAACGGCGTGGTGCCGGGCTGGGCGCCGATCAGCCCGTCCTTGAAGGCGCCGAAGCTCTTGGCGTCGGTGAAGCGGCTTTCATCGCCGCGCACCAGCATGAACTGCTCCGAGCGCATGTAGGGATCGGAAAAATCGACCTTCTCCTTGCGGTCGTCCTTGATGGTGATGCCGGTCATGCCGATGTTGTACTGGTTGTCGGAAACCGCCTGGATCATCGCGTCCCAGGAGGTGTTCTGGTACTCGACCTTGAAGTTCAGCCGCTTGGCGATCTCGTCCATTGCGTCATATTCCCAGCCGATCTGCTTGCCGGTCTTCTTGTCGATGAACTGCAGTGGCGGATAGGCGTTCTCCGTCACCACCACCACCTTCTTGCCTCCGAGATCGGGCAGGTTGTCGGCAAGCGCGGCGACGGGGGCGAGAAAGCAGGCCACCATGGCGGCCAGCAGCAGTTTCGACTTGGTCATGACAAATCTCCGAAGGTGCAGGGCCGCGCTGCAATTCTCGCGGCCAGGAAAATCCGGGGCCGACTTTAGCTTGCCGCAAGCGCCTTGCAAGCCGGTCGGCACCGCCTTGGCGCGCCAATACGCAAATCCAATGCTCTTCAGCGACGGTTTCGAGGACGGCCGTCGCGGCGATCAGTCCTGATCGGCCGTGGCCTCGCGCAATCCGGCGACCAGGCGGGTAAGCGTGCCATGCAGGGCTTTGAGCTCGGCCCGCCCCAGCGGCACGCCGCAGCTCAGCCCTTCCTGCACGTCCTTCATCTTCGCCCGCAGCGCCTGGCCCTTGGCGGTCGGCTCGACCAGCACCCGCCGCTCGTCTGCCGCATCGCGGCGCCGAGTCACGAGGCCGCCCGCTTCCATCCGCTTGATCAGCGGCGTCAGCGTCGCCGAATCGAGACCCAGTGCGGCGCCGAGCTCGCCGATTGTGCTCGGCGAATGCTGCCACAGCGCCAGCATCGTCAGATATTGCGGATAGGTGAGGCCAAGCGGATCGAGCAATGGCCGGTAGAGCTTGGTCATCAGCCCGCTTGCCGAATAGAGCGCAAAGCAAAGCTGCTGGTCGAGGCGCGGCACGTCAATCGTCCCGGCGGTATCCGCCGGGACGTCCATGGCTCGAATTTCGGTTGTCGTCGTCATGCTGCCTTTGCCGGATGCGCCCTTGCCGAGAGCGCCACATCGATATTGCCCCGGATGGCGTTGGAATAGGGGCAGATCTTGTGCGCTTCCGATACAAGCGCCTCTGCGCCCGCCTGATCAAGGCCCTTGATCTCAGCCGCCAGCGCGACGCCGAGTTTGAAGCCGCCCTGGCCGTTCGGATAGAGGCTGACCGTGGACGTCACCGAAGCATCCTGCAGCGGCAGCTTCTGCTGGCGCGCGATGAAGCGCACCGCGCTTTCGAAGCAGGCCGCGTAGCCGACGGCGAAAAGCTGCTCGGGATTGGTGGCGCCACCCTTGCCGCCGAGCTCCTTCGGCATCGCCAGATCGACCTTGAGCAGGCCGTCGCTGGTCTCGCCGTGACCGGCGCGACCGCCGGTAACGTGAGCCTGGGTGCTGTAAAGTGCCGTCATCTTCATCTCCATTTGATTTGTACACTATTATTTAGTGTACAAGGTAATTGCCTGTCAACCCCGATGTCGTCATCCACGGGCGGAGCGACGCGAAGCGGAGCGCAGACCCGAGGATCAAAGCTTTGCTGCAGCGTAGACATTCGAAACGCTGGCGGGACAGCACCCCCCTCTGGCCTGCCGGCCATCTCCCCCGCAAGGGGGGAGATCGGACGTCACCGCGGCTTTCGCCAATTGTCGACGTTGAAAGGAGGGCGCGTCGCCCAAGCTGCCAATCTCCCCCCTTGCGGGGGAGATGTCCGGCAGGACAGAGGGGGTGTGAAGGAACGCAGCACTACAAAACTGCCCGAGAACTGGCCGAGGATGGCGAGGGTCGGGCAGACTTGCCAAAACGAAAAGGCGGCCGAAGCCGCCTCTTCCAAACAGTGCTGTCGAAGTCTCTTATTCGGCGGAAGCGGCCTCGGCGGCTTTCTTCTCCGCGGCTTCCTTGGCGGCCGTCTCGGCGGCCAGCGCCTGCGCGGCGGCAACCTTCTCGGCCTCGATGCGGGCGCGTTCGGCGTTCAGCGCATCGCGCTCTTCGTCGTTAAGCTTGCGGGCGCGGACGCCGGTGTTTTCCGAAATGCGGGCCGACTTGCCGCGACGGTCGCGCAGGTAATAGAGCTTGGCGCGGCGCACCTTGCCGCGGCGCACGATCTCGACGCCCTCGACCATCGGCGAGTAGACCGGGAAAACGCGCTCGACGCCTTCGCCGTAGGAAATCTTGCGAACGGTGAAATTCTCCTGGAAACCGGAGCCGGAGCGGGCGATGACGACGCCCTCATAGGCCTGGACGCGGGTGCGGGTGCCTTCCGTGACGCGCACCTGGACGCGCACGGTGTCGCCCGGCTGGAATTCAGGCAGCTTGCGCTTGGCTTCGATCTTGGCGGCCTGTTCGGCCTCGAGCTGACGGATGAGATCCATCTCAAATATCCACTTCTTGTTCTTCCGACAGTCAGAGCGTCCTGCGCTCGCCTTGCAGTTCCATTGGCCGCTCGGCTATGCCCATCGGGCAGGGACGACTACACCGCACTTGTTGACGGGTCCAGAAGATCGTTCTTCCGGTTCGGGCGGGCACATACAGCTATTTCAGCGCTTTGTCACGCCCCTAATGCATGTCGCTCAGAAGTGTGCGCGGTTCTGGGACCGCGGCATGCATCAAAACAAGGACTTTGACGCGTATTTTTTGAACCTGATGGCACCATGATATTGCCGCCGTGCCGGGTTGCGCGCGCCTCGCAAGCTTTCTAAGCGGGGAAATGTGTATTTGCCAGACGTCTTCTCAATGACCATGTTCGATGCCGCCTTGCTGTTTCTCGCGGGTTTTGTCTCCGGCGCGGTCAATGCCGTCGCCGGCGGCGGCACTTTCGTTACCTTCGGCGCCATGACTTTGGTCGGCGTGCCGCCGATCGTCGCCAACGCCACCTCCTCGGTGACGCAGTTTCCCGGCTACATCACCTCGACGCTCGCCTATCTCGACGACTTAAGGCATTTCTGGCGCCAGGCGCTGCTGCTCTGCGTGATCTCCGCCTGCGGCGCGCTGGCGGGATCGCTGATCCTGCTTGCGCTGTCCAATCCGTCGTTCCGCGCCCTGGTCCCCTGGCTGCTCATCGCCGCGACCGCGCTGTTCGCTGCCGGACCGTGGCTGAAGCCTGCGGCCGGACCGGAGCATAAGGCCTCGCTCGGCTCATTCGCCGGATCGCTCGCCCAGTTCGCGACCTCCGTTTATGGCGGCTTCTTCGGCGCCGGCATGGGCGTGATGATGCTGGCGACGCTCGGCCTGACGCAGGCCGGTGACTACCACCGGCTCAATGCGTTGAAGAACATGCTGGCCGTGGTCATCGCTGCCATCGCCATCCTGGTCTTCACCTCGGGGGGCGTCGTCGCTTGGCCGCAGGCGATCGTCATGATTCCGGGCGGCGCGCTCGGCGGCTATGCCGGTGTCTGGATCGCCAAGCGCGTGCCGCAAGGCGTCGTGCGCGGCTTCGTCGTCGCCGTCGGCCTGCTTCTGGCGTTTTATTATTTCACCAAGGGCTGAGAACCATGATCCCGAACCGCAGGACCGCGTAAGCGAAAAGCGGGAACCGGTTTTCGGAAAAAGATCATGGTCAGACAAAAAGGACGATCGCCCCGGGCTACCGGGGCGGATCGGACGCCAGCAAGTCCGGCCGCCGTTCCCGGGTCAGCTTCTCGGCCTCGGCGCGCCGCCATTCCGCGATCTTCTTGTGATTGCCGGAAATCAGCACCTCGGGGATCGGCCTGCCCTCGAATTCCTGCGGCCGCGTGTAATGCGGATGCTCGAGCAGGCCATTCTCGAAACTTTCCTCCTCGCCCGAGACGACGTTGCCCATGACGCCGGGCAACAACCGCACCACGGCATCGAGCAGCACGAGCGCGGCGGGCTCGCCGCCCGACAGGATGAAATCGCCGACCGAGACTTCCTCCAGCCCGCGCGCCTCGATCAGCCGCTGGTCGACGCCTTCGAAGCGTCCGCACAGGATCACGGCGCCCGGACCATCGGCCAGCTCGCGAACGCGCGTCTGCGTCAACGGTTTGCCGCGCGGGCTCATCAGCAGGCGCGGGCGCGGATCGCCCGGCGGCGAGGCGTGGTCGATGGCCTTGGCCAGCACATCGGCGCGCATTACCATGCCGGCGCCGCCGCCGGCCGGCGTGTCGTCGACCGTGCGGTGTTTGTCGGAGGCGAAATCGCGGATCTGGATCGCCTGCAGCGACCACGTGCCGGCCTCCAGCGCGCGGCCGGCCAGCGACAGGCCAAGCGCGCCCGGGAACATCTCCGGATAGAGCGTCAGCACCGAGGCGGCAAAGCTCAACGGTTGCCCCCGGCATCCTTCGGTCCGCGCGGCCTGCCTTTCGGATCGAAACCGGACCGGCTTGGCGCCTCGCTTTCCTCGTCATCGACCAGTCCCGCCGCAAGCGGATTGATCTCGACGAACCCGTCGGCGATCGAGACATGCGGCACCGCGGCCTGCGTGAACGGGATCAGCACGCCCTTGCGGCCGGCAAGCGTGACGTCGAGGATGTCGCCGCCGCCGAAATTATGCACGGCGACGACCTTGCCGATGACACCCGTATCGTCCCTGACATCGAGGCCGATGAGATCGGCGTGATAGAACTCGTCCTCCTCGCCGTCGTCCGGCAGCACCGAACGGTCGACGAACAGCTCGGTGCCGGCCAACGCCTCGGCGGCATTGCGGTCGCCGATGCCCTTGAAGCGCACGACGACGACGGTACCCGCCGGCCTGATATCCATGATCTGGAAGGTGCGGCCGTCCTTGGTATGAAGCAGGCCGTAATCGGCCAGCGCCATCGGATCGCCGGTAAAGGTTTTCACCCGCAACTCGCCCTTGATGCCGTGCGCGGCACCGATGACACCCATCTGTACGGGGTTTTCGAGCTTCGACATCGGCGCCACTTCCTTTGCTCTGCTCTAACCCCCTGAAGCCGCCATTTCAATGACGGCCTCTTCACCGCTTCCTAACCCGCATGCCTGAAACTGCCGGAAACCGGAAAACGCCCATGCAGGAATTCCTCATCCCGGCAAAACCCGACCTTCAGGCGGCGCGTGAGACCTGGCTGAAGATGCTGGCGCGCGAGCGCCGGCTGTCGCCGGAAACGGTCGAGGCCTATGAGCGCGACACGCGCCAATTCCTGCATTTCCTGACCGGACACCGCGGCGGCCCGCCGGGCATTTCGGACATCGCCGACCTGCGCCCCGCCGACCTGCGCGGCTTCCTCGCCGCGCGCCGCAACACCGGCGCAGGCGCCCGCACGCTGGGGCGCGGCCTTGCCGGCATCCGCTCGCTGCTGCGCTTTCTCGAAAGGCGAGGTCTCGCCAACGCGGCGGGTGCGGCGGCACTGCGCGCGCCGCGCCAGCCGAAATCGCTGCCCAAGCCGCTGACGGCAAGCGACGCCAAGCAGGTCGTCGCCGTGGAAGGCCAGCTCGCCGACGAGCCCTGGATCGCCGCCCGCAACGCCGCCGTGCTGACGCTGCTCTATGGCTCCGGCCTGCGCATTTCGGAAGCGCTCGGCCTGACCGGCGCCGATTTCGCCTCCGAAGCCGACACCGTGCTGCGCGTCACCGGCAAGGGCGGCAAGACGCGGCTGGTGCCGGTGCTGCCTGTCGCGTTGCGCGCGGTCGCCGAATACCGCCGGCTCTGTCCTTTCCATATCGATCCCAAGGGCCTGCTGTTCCGCGGCGCCCGTGGCGGCCCGCTCAACCCGGCCATCGTCCAGCGCGAGATGGCGAAGCTGCGCTCGGCGCTGAACCTGCCGGACACCGCGACGCCGCATGCCCTGCGCCATTCCTTCGCCACTCATCTGCTCGGCCGTGGCGGCGACCTGCGCACCATCCAGGAACTGCTCGGCCACGCCAGCCTGTCGACCACCCAGATCTATACCGGCGTCGACACGGCAAGGCTGCTCGACATCTATGAGAAGGCGCATCCCAGGGCGTGACGCCTTTGGCGTTGTGCGAGGCCTTCGGACGTCGTCATTCCAGGGCGTAGCGAAGCGGAGACCCTGGAATGACGACGCGATGGGCATTGCGGCCAATCGTCAAAGCATTCCCCAACAACTCAAGCGAACGTCAAAGCTCACCGGACCGCAAACAATTTCACTCTCCCAGTTAACCGTTTTGCCGCTTTTCATCGCTATGACGCTTCCTCATGAAACGCGTCATCGCCATCGCCGACCGCGCGGCCCTTGTCTCGTTGAAGCTGCTTGCGGCGCTCAACCTGCTGTTTTTCCTGTCTTTCATCGTCGTTCTGCTACTCGCCGTCCGGGCGCATGCCGAAGCGCCCAGTTGCGCCGGCACCGATCTTTTGACCGCGCTGGAAAAGAACGATCCCGCCGCCTTCAAGAAGGTCGAGACCGAGGCGGCTGCCGTTCCCAACGGCAAGGGCCTGCTGTGGAAGCTGGAGAAGCCGGGCGAAAAACCATCCTACCTGTTCGGCACCATGCACATGACCGATACGCGCGTCACCACGCTGCCGGCTGCTGCGCAAAAGGCCTATGACGGCGCCAGCACCATCATCATCGAAACCACCGATGCGCTCGACAAGGCCAAGATGATGGGCGCGATGGCCAGCGAACCCGGGCTGATGATGTTCACCGACAACACCACGCTGTCGTCGTTATTGTCACCTGAGGATGCTGCGGCGCTGGACAAGGGGCTCGACGCCCGCGGCATTCCGCCGGCGACGGTCGCCAAGATGAAGCCGTGGATCCTGTCGGCGATGATGGCGTTGCCGGCCTGCGAGGTGGCGCGCCAGACCGCCGGCGAACCGGTGCTGGACGTCAAGCTCGCGTCGGACGCGAAGGCCTCGGGAAAAGACGTCGAAGGGCTCGAAACCGCCGTCGACCAGTTGCGCGCCATGGCCTCGCTGCCGCTCGAATTCCACATGAAGAGCCTGGTCGAGACGATGAAGCTCGGCGACAAGGTGAACGACGTCAACGAGACGATGATCGTGCTCTACCAGCGAGGCGAGGTCGGCATGTTCTGGCCGCTGTTCCGGGCCGTGTTGCCGGACTCGGCCGACGACAAGGCCGGCTATGCCGCCTTCGAGCAGACCATGATCACCAGCCGCAACAAGGTGATGGCGGCGCATGCCGGGCCGATATTGGCCAAAGGCAACGTCTTCATGGCCGTTGGCGCCATGCATCTGCCCGGTCCGGAAGGACTGGTCGAGGATTTTCGCAAGGCAGGGTATAGTGTTACCGCCGTCAACTGAGTCGTCTGGCGGTTGGCGGACCTGAAAACGCCGGTTTTTTCAGCGCTTTCCGTCCGTCCGCGTGAAACCCATTGCGGGATCCATGCGTTGATGGCTGTTATTTTGATGCTTTCATCCAAGGAGGACACGTTTCATGGCGAACCCTAACGACCCCTTCACCCCTTCGAGCACGCCTCCCAAGTCGGGTGGTGGCGGCAGCGGATGGCTGATCGCCCTAGTTGTCATTATCCTGGCCATTGTTGCGTATTATGTCTTTGGCAGAAGCGGCGGCGTGCATGCCCCGGCTCCGGCTGAGCCACCGGCCGCGAGCACGCCGGCCCCAGCGCCTGCCATGAAGCCTGCCGAACCGGCGCCTGCCCCGGCTCCTGCGCCTGCGCCCACGCCGGCTCCCGCACCGGCCCCGGCTCCCGCGCCCGCCCCTGCGCCAGCTCCGGCACCGGCACCGGCACCTGCGCCGGCTCAGTAATCAGGCCCAATCCAACGATGAACGGCCCGCCGAAAGGCGGGCCGTTTTGTTTGGGGCAACCACGCCTTCGTCATCCTCGGGCGAGGATCCATGCCGTGACCGTTGCCATAATGTGCAACAGCGCAGAATTCTGTAACCGTTGCAACGCCTTAGCGTCACGGCATGGATCCGAGGGCCTGCGCGCGTCGCTTCGCTCCTTGCTCCGCCCTAGGATGACGAAATCGCGGGGTACGGCTCTTGCCGACTAAATATGAATCGGCTTGAAGAACGTCGCCAGCGCCGCTTCCTTCACCGCCTCCGACATCGTCGGATGCGCATGGCAGGTGCGGGCGAGGTCTTCCGAGGAGCCGCCGAACTCCATCAGCACCGCCGCCTCGTGGATCATCTCGCCGGCGCCGAAGCCGACGATATGGACGCCGAGCACGCGGTCGCTGGCCTTGTCGGCCAGGATCTTCACGAAACCGTCGGTGTGCAGCATGGCTCGCGCGCGGCCATTGGCGCTGAACGGGAATTTTCCGACCTTGTAGTCGATGCCGGCTTTCTTCAGTTCCTCCTCGGTCTTGCCGACCGAGGCGATCTCCGGGCTGGTGTAGACGACGCTCGGGATGACGTCATAGTTCACATGGCCGGCCTGGCCGGCGATCGTCTCGGCCACCGCCACGCCCTCGTCCTCGGCCTTGTGCGCCAGCATCGGCCCGGCGATCACATCGCCGATGGCGTAGATGCCGGGCATATTGGTCCTGAGATGGCCGTCGGTCTTGACCCGGCCGCGCTCGTCGACCTCGACGCCCGCCTCTTTCAAACCGAGACTGTCGGCATAGGGACGCCGGCCCGTGGCGACCAGCACCACATCCGCCTCGATGGTTTCGGCGGCACCGCCCTTGACCGGCTCGAAGGTGACGCTGGCGCCCTTCTTGGCCTTGGCGACGCCGGTGACCTTGGCGCCGAGCTTGAACTCGAAACCCTGCTTGGACAACAGCCGCTGGAACTGTTTCGAAACCTCGCCGTCCATGCCGCCGAGGATATTGTCGAGGAACTCGACGACCGTGACCTTGGCGCCGAGCCTGGCCCACACCGAGCCGAGCTCCAGCCCAATGACGCCGCCGCCGACCACCACGAGGTTGGCGGGCACCTTGGCCAGCGACAGCGCGCCGGTGGAGGAGACGATCACCTTCTCGTCGAAATCGACCTTGACGCCCGGAATTCCAGCGACATCGGAGCCGGTGGCGATGACGATGTTCTTCGTCTCGATCTCCTCGACTTTGCCGTCCTCGCCGGTGACCGAGACCTTGCCGGCGCCGGTCACCTTGCCGGTGCCGCGGAAGGAATCGATCTTGTTCTTCTTGAACAGGAAGGCGACGCCGTTGACGTTGGAGGCGACCGTCGCGTCCTTGTGAGCCATCATCTTCTTCAGATTGAGCTTCGGCGCGTCGACCTCGACGCCGAGCGTATCGAAGGCATGGCCGGCCTCGGCGAACATCTCGGAAGCGTGGAGCAGCGCCTTCGAGGGAATGCAGCCGATGTTGAGGCAGGTGCCCCCGAAGGTGGCGTTCTTCTCGACCACCGCCGTCTTCAGGCCGAGCTGCGCCGCCTTGATGGCGCAGACATAGCCGCCCGGTCCCGATCCGATGATTACGACGTCATATGCCATGATGGTGTCCTTCTTACCGGGCCTTCAGCGGCCGCCGCTCACATTCAGGATCGCGCCTGTTATATAGGAGGCCGCATCCGACAGAAGATAGAGAACCGCGCTCGCGACTTCATCCGATGTGCCCGCGCGTTTCATCGGCAGCAGATCCTGCATCCGCGCCACGCGATCGGGCTGGCCGCCCGAGGCGTGGATTTCGGTTTCGGTGATACCGGGACTGACCGCATTGACGCGCACACCCTCCATCGCGACTTCACGCGCGAGCCCGATGGTCATGGTGTCGATCGCGCCCTTGGAGGCGGCGTAGTCGACATATTCGCCGGACGAGCCGAGCCTGGCTGCCGCCGAGGACAGGTTGACGATGGCGCCGCCCTTGCCGCCATGCCGCGTCGACATGCGCTTCACCGCTTCGCGCGCGCAAAGGAAGGAGCCGACGACGTTGATGCGCATCATGCGCTCCAGCCGCGCCACGCTCATCTCGTCGACGCGCGCCTTGACGTCGACGATGCCGGCATTGTTGACGAAGGCGTCGAGCCGGCCGAAGACCCGGTCCACCGCCTCGAACATCGCGATCACGTCGGCCTCGTTGCCGACGTCGCCCTTGACGGCAAAGGCATCGCCGCCGCCGGCCTTGAGCTCGGCGACCAGCGCATCGGCCGCCGCCTGGTTGGCGACATAGTTGACCGCCACGCGGTAGCCGGCCTGGCTCGCCTGCCGGCAGATAGCGGCGCCGATGCCGCGGCTGCCGCCGGTGACCAGCAGCGTCTTCTTGTCGCCGTTCATTCCTGGCAGCCTTTCAGCACGAAGATGTCCCATGGCACTTTCGAAAGGCCGGCGGGACCATAAGCGGCCGACATTTCGAGCGACGGCCCGAGATCGGGTACGATCAGGCTTTTCGGCGCATCGGCGCCTTCGGCGGGTAGCAAGCCGATTGTGCCCTTGTCGTCGGCGCTGTAGATGACGCCTTCCCAGACCGTGCAGGCTGCAAGCTCCTCGCCGGTGACGTCGCCGGTCGGGCATTTGTACATCAAAGAGCCGTGCGGCCGCGCGGCGCTGCCCTCAGTCCACATGGCGATGCCGTCGAGCACGACATTGTTGTCGAGGATCATGCGGAAAGTGTTGGTGATCGTCGCCGAGGTGCCGGTCGGGGTGAAATCGATCTCGGCGCCGCTCTGCGCCTCGCCATAGACGGCAAGCTGGATCGGACAGGCCGCTTGGGCGCTGGAGCCCACGGCTGTGAGAGCCAGCGACCCGGCCATAAATCCGATCATGGGCAAGGCGGCGTTCGTCATCAGTTGGCCTGCTCGCCCTCGCGGCCATCGGCGTTTTCGAGCACGCCGAAATCGGTCATCAAGACCAGCGGATCGCCGGCTGCGTCCAGTCCCCAGAAGGACGGGTAGAAACCATCGCCCCAGCCGCTCCAGAACATGGCGATGTTGACCGGATTGCCGGCGGCCGGATGATGCATGACGAACCGGTCCTGGTTGGGCGCGAACTCGGCCGCCAGCACATCGTCATAGTAGTTCCGATCGGGTTTGAGCTTGGCCTGCGCGGCCGACATCAAGGCCATCGCGGCCTTGTCCATGAACGAGCCGAGGCCGGCATCGACGGGGTAGCCGAAGATTTCGTCGCCATTCAGCGTCGAAACGTCCTGGTCGGGCAAGGTTGCGAGCTCCCAGCGCACCGGCACGCCGGAACGGAAGCGGAGGAATGCGGCGGCCACGCGACCCTGCGCCTCGAACAGCGTGACCCGGTAGCGCCCGGGCTTCACCCTGCGGCTCAGCGCCGGCCAGTCGTCGGTCGTGATCAGAGGATCGCAGGCGATGATCTCGCCGGTCGGAAGTTCGAGCTCGCCGATCGGCGTGGCGGTGATCTTGCGCTCCGCCAATTGTACGTCGCTGAGCGCAAAGATGCCGAAATTGCTGCTGGCCGTTGCCGGATCCCAGTCGGCGGCGACTGCCAGCGACGGGATCGCGGCGGAGAGGCCAAGCGGGACGATACTGCGCCGGAACACCCGCATCGAACCCCGCGCCACTCGGCCGAGCTTGAAACCGAACCTTTCCAGCCAGCCGCTCACGGCGCGACCGGTCCGATCACAGATCGAGCACCAGCCGCTCGGGGTCCTCCAGGCTTTCCTTGACGCGCACGAGGAAGGTCACCGCTTCCTTGCCGTCGACGATGCGGTGGTCGTAGCTGAGCGCCAGGTACATCATCGGCCGGATGACGATCTGGCCGCCGACCACCATCGGCCGCTCCTGGATCTTGTGCATGCCGAGGATGCCGGACTGCGGCGCGTTGAGGATCGGCGTCGACATCAGCGACCCGTAGACGCCGCCGTTGGAGATGGTGAAGGTGCCGCCCTGCATGTCGGCGACCGAGAGCTTGCCGTCGCGCGCGGCGAGGCCCAGCCGGCCGATCTCCTTCTCGATCTCGGCGATGGACATCTGGTCGGCGTCGCGCACCACCGGCACCACCAGGCCCTTGTCGGTGCCGACGGCGACGCCGACATGGGCGAAGTTCTTGTAGATGATGTCGGTGCCGTCGATCTCGGCATTGACCGCCGGGATCTCCTTGAGCGCATGCGTCACCGCCTTGGTGAAGAAGCCCATGAAACCGAGCTTCACGCCATGCTTCTTCTCGAACACGTCCTTGTATTTAGCCCTGAGCGCCATCACCGCGCTCATATCCACCTCGTTGAAGGTGGTGAGCATGGCGGCGGCCGATTGCGCTTCCTTCAAACGGCGCGCGATGGTCTGGCGCAATTTGGTCATGCGCACGCGCTCCTCGCGCGGCGCATCGTCGGCCGAGGACGGCGCGCGGGCCGCAACTGGCGCGGGAGCCGCCTTCGGCGTCTCGGCCGGCTGCGAGGGCGCGCCCTTGGCGATGGCATCGAGCACGTCGCCCTTCAGCACCTGGCCGCGCTTGCCGGAACCGGAAAGCTGGTCGACCGCAAGGTTGTGCTCCGCAATCAGCTTGGCCGCGGCGGGTGCCGGCGGCATGGTGCGCGGCTCGATGGCGCCGCCGTCGCCGGCGACCCTGGCGGTCTCGGCGGCGGCCTGCTTGACCGTGGAAGCGGCATCCGGGCTCGAGGCCTGTGCCACCGCCTGCGGCTTCGTGGCCGGAGCGGCAGCCGCGCCGCCTGCCGAAATCGAGCCGAGCAGCGCGCCGACATTGACCGTCTCGCCTTCCTTGACGGCGATCTCCGCCAGCGTTCCAGCGCCCGCGGCGGGCACTTCCACCGTCACCTTGTCGGTTTCGAGCTCGACCACCGGCTCGTCGGCGGCGATCGCGTCGCCGACCTTCTTGAACCACTTGCCGACGGTCGCCTCGGTGACGGATTCGCCGAGAGTGGGGACGCGGATTTCGGTAGCCATTGTGCCTGTCCGTTGTCTTCTTGAGGTCTGTTTCGTCCGGTCTTCTATTCGCCCAGGGCCCTATTCGCCGAGAGCATCGTCGAGCAACGCGGCGAGCTGGCTGAGATGCTTCGACATCAGCCCTGTCGCCGGCGAGGCCGAGGCCGGCCGGCCGGTATAGCGCACCCGCTGATGCTTTGCGTCGATATGCGCCAGCACCCATTCGAGATAGGGATCGATGAACGACCAGGCGCCCATGTTCTTGGGCTCCTCCTGGCACCACACCATCTCGGCGTTGCGGAAACGCGACAACTCGGTGATCAGCGCCTTGGCCGGGAACGGATAGAGTTGTTCGACGCGCAAAAGGTAGATGTCGTTGATGCCGCGCTTCTCGCGCTCCTCGTAAAGGTCGTAGTAGACCTTGCCCGAGCACAGCACGACGCGGCGTATCTTCGAATCCTTCACCAGCTTGATCGCCTGGTTCGGCAGCAGCTGAGCATCGTCCCACAACAGGCGGTGGAACGAGCTTTCGCCCGACATTTCCGGCAGCGTCGAAACCGCCCGCTTGTGGCGCAGCAGCGACTTCGGCGTCATCAGGATCAGCGGCTTGCGGAAGTCGCGCTTCAACTGCCGGCGCAGGATGTGGAAATAATTAGCCGGCGTGGTGACATTGGCGACCTGCATGTTGTCTTCGGCGCAGAGCTGCAGGAAGCGCTCCAGGCGGGCCGACGAATGCTCCGGTCCCTGGCCTTCATAGCCATGCGGCAAGAGACACACGAGGCCCGACATTCTCAGCCACTTGCGCTCGCCCGACGAGATGAACTGGTCGAACACCACCTGGGCGCCGTTGGCGAAATCGCCGAACTGCGCCTCCCAGAGCGTCAGCGCCTTGGGCTCGGCAAGGCTGTAGCCATATTCGAAACCCAGCACCGCCTCTTCCGACAGCATCGAGTTGATGACTTCGTAACCGGCCTGCGCCGCCGACAGGTTGTTGAGCGGGATGTAGCGGGTCTCGTCGCGCTGGTCGTAAAGCACCGAATGGCGTTGCGAGAAAGTGCCGCGTTCCGAATCCTGGCCGGAGAGCCGGATCGGGTTGCCATCGAGCAGGATGGCGCCGAAGGCCAGCGCCTCGGCCGTCGACCAGTCGATGCCTTCGCCGGATTCGATCGCCTGACGGCGGTTTTCGAGGAAGCGCAGGATGGTCTTGTGCGCCTCGAAATCCTTCGGCACCTCTGTCAGCTTCTTGCCGATCTCCTTCAGCGTGCGCACCGGCACGGCGGTCTTGCCGCGCCGCTGTTCGTCCTGGTTGTCGGCGGTGCGCAGGCCCGACCACGCACCGTCCAGCCAGTCGGCCTTGTTCGGCTTGTAGCTCTGGCCGACTTCCCATTCGGCTTCCAGGTGCGCGCGCCAGTCGGCCCGCATCTTGTCGACCTCGGCCTGGGTGATATGGCCTTCGGCGATCAGCCGGTCGGCATAGACCTGCACCACCGTCTTATGGGTACGGATGTTGCGGTACATGATCGGCTGGGTGAAGGCCGGCTCGTCGCCTTCATTGTGGCCGAAGCGGCGGTAGCAGAACATGTCCACCACCACCGGCTTGTGGAACTTCATGCGGAACTCGGTCGCGACCTTGGCGGCATGCACCACCGCCTCCGGGTCGTCGCCGTTGACGTGGAAGATCGGCGCCTCGATCATCTTGGCCACGTCCGATGGATAGGGCGAGGAGCGCGAGAAGCGCGGATTGGTGGTGAAGCCGATCTGGTTGTTGATGATGACGTGCAGCGTGCCGGCGACGCGATGACCGCGCAGGCCCGACAGGCCGAGAATCTCGGCGATCACGCCCTGGCCGGCAAAGGCCGCGTCGCCGTGCAGCAGCAGCGGCATCACCTTGGCGCGCTCCGACAGCGGCACCACCTCGCCGCGCTCGCGGCCGGAAAGCTGGTCCTGCTTGGCGCGCGCCTTGCCCATCACGACAGGGTCGACGATTTCCAGATGCGATGGGTTGGCGGTCAGCGACAGATGCACCTTGTTGCCGTCGAACTCGCGGTCCGACGAGGCGCCGAGATGGTACTTGACGTCGCCCGAGCCTTCGACCTCGTCGGGCGCCGCGGAGCCGCCCTTGAATTCGTGGAAGATGGCGCGATGCGGCTTCGCCATCACCTGGGAAAGCACGTTGAGGCGGCCGCGATGCGCCATGCCGAGCACGATTTCCTTCAGCCCGAGCTGGCCGCCGCGCTTGACGATCTGCTCCAGCGCCGGGATCAGCGATTCGCTGCCGTCGAGGCCAAAGCGCTTGGTGCCCTTGTACTTGACGTCGATATACTGCTCGAAGCCCTCGGCCTCGACCAGCTTCGACAGGATCGCCTTCTTGCCGGTGGCGGTGAAAGTGATCTCCTTGTCGGCGCCTTCGATGCGCGCCTGGATCCAGGCCTTCTCTTCCGGATCGGAAATGTGCATGAACTCGACGCCGAGCGTCGAGCAATAGGTGCGGGTCAGGATGTCCAGCATCTGCCGGACGGTGCCGAATTCGAGCCCCAGCACATTGTCGAGGAAGATCGGCCGGTCGTAATCGGCTGCCGTGAAGCCGTAATTCTCCGGCGACAGCTCGTTATAATCCTCCAGCGGCTTGGCGATGCCGAGCGGATCGAGATTGGCGTGCAGATGGCCGCGCATGCGGTAGGCACGGATCATCATGATGGCGCGCACGGAATCGCGTGTTGCCTGGTGCACGTCGGCGTCGGACAGGACGACGCCGTTGGTGACCGCCTTGTCCTTGACCTTCTTTTCCAGATGCTTCTCGACGATACCCCAATTGCCGTCTAGCGCCGACACCAGCTCGCCATTGGCCTGCAGCGGCCAGGAGGGCTTCGCCCAGGAGGCGCCCTTGGCGTTCTTGCGGACGTCGCCCGCGTCGTCCTTCAGCGCGGCGAAGAAATCCTGCCACTCCGGATCGACCGAGGCCGGATTGTCCTCATAGGCCGCATAGAGCGCGTCGATATAATCGGCATTGCCGCCATAGAGGAATGAGGTGAGCGAGAATTGGTCGTTGGCCTGATCGTGTCTTGCCATGTCGTTTCAGCGGAGCCTGGCTCCGTCTCCTTTTTAGGGAATAGTGAGTAGGCAGTAGTGAGTAGAAAGATAAAAATCCCCGCTCAGCTGCTGCTCGCCCGCTCGTCCCTTTTTCACTACTGACTACTGCCTGCTCACTACTGCCTTAACCCTTGATCGCCTCGACCAGCGTCGTGCCCAGGCGCGCCGGCGACGGCGAAACTTTGATGCCGGCCGATTCCATCGCCGCGATCTTGTCTTCCGCGCCGCCCTTGCCGCCGGAGATCACGGCGCCCGCATGGCCCATGGTGCGGCCGGCCGGCGCCGTGCGCCCGGCGATGAAGCCCGCCATGGGTTTCTTGCGGCCGCGCTTGGCTTCGTCCTTGAGGAACTGCGCGGCGTCTTCCTCGGCCGAGCCGCCGATCTCACCGATCATGATGATCGACTTGGTCTCGTCGTCCGCGAGGAACATTTCCAAAACGTCGATGAACTCGGTGCCCTTGACCGGGTCGCCGCCGATGCCGACAGCCGTGGTCTGGCCGAGGCCTACATTGGTGGTCTGGAAGACTGCCTCATAGGTAAGTGTTCCCGAGCGGGAAACAACGCCGACCGAACCCTTGCGGAAGATGTTGCCGGGCATGATGCCGATCTTGCATTCGTCGGGGGTGAGCACGCCCGGGCAGTTCGGTCCGATCAGCCGCGAAGTGGAGCGGTCGAGCCGCGCCTTGACCTTGACCATGTCCATCACCGGAATGCCTTCGGTGATGCACACGATCAGCGGGATCTCGGCCTCGATCGCTTCGATGATGGCTTCACCGGCGCCTGCCGGCGGCACATAGATGACGGAGGCGTTGGCGCCGGTCTTTTCCTTGCCCTCGGCAACGGTGGCGAAGATCGGCAGGCTCTCGCCCTTCGAACCGGCCCAGGTCTCGCCGCCTTTCTTCGGATGGATGCCGCCCACCATCTTGGTGCCGTGATAGGCCAGCGCCTGCTCGGTATGGAACGTGCCGGTCTTGCCGGTCAGACCCTGAACCAGAACCTTGGTATTCTTGTCGATGAGAATGGACATGGGTGGGAACGCCTCTGAATTCAGCGATTACAAGAATGGATTGACGGCTCGGACCGAGCCGTAGATCTGATTGTGGTTGAGATCTTCGGTGTAGAAAATCGGCGCGCCGAGGCGCTCCGCGGCTGCGAGCAACGCCGCGTCGTAGTATTGGATCTGGTATCGCTGACGCATCCAGAATCCCCGCCGGATAATGGCCGCATCCAGGACCGTGAACGGCATTGAAGAAAGATAGTCGACCCAGCGATCAACGACGGTCGCCGGCAGCCCGATCTTGGCCCGCGTTGCGGCGTTGACGAACTCTGCGATGGTCTGGGCCGAAACGCCAAAGACCTCATTGAGAACAAGCGCTCGACAGATAGCCGATTTTCGCGGGTCATCCGGTCTTCTTTCTGCGGCGCGTATCAGAATGTTGGTGTCCAGAAAGCTGGTCGTCGCCACGGCTGCGGCTGAGCTCCTTGAGATTTGTGCCAGGCTCAAATTCGAGCGGCGATTCTTCCATCAACTGCTTCATACCGGCTCTCGCCCAGGCAATCCGGTCTTCCTGCTCAACCTCGTGCGCGAGTAGCGAACGGATAAGGGCGTTAAGCGTCGTCTGCCGACGCCCGGCAAGGCCGCGCGCCTTTTCGAGCAGAGCTTCGTCAATGGCCAGGGTGACGTTCTTCATCGTCCGACTCCACATAAATACACAGGGTTAATATGTGTGATTATGTGTAATTTTTCAACTGCCTCGATCTCCATCGGTCAGGCTTCCTTCATCTCGGAAGGCGAAACGCGCCGGTAAAGGCCGCTCACCATGTCTTGCCAGGCATCGCTGCCGGGGGGCTTGAACTGGAGATTCATGCGATAAGTGTCGGCGCCGTCAAAGCCATATGCCACGCGGGCGGCACCACGCGGCGACGACCGTTCGAGAGTAAGCTCGTTGCCGTTCCAGCTGCCGGTGGCCGGTGACATCGGCACGAACCCCATCGAATCGAACTGGTGCATGGTGACGAGGCTGTTCTGCTGGTCGAAGCCGAACACATTGTGCGCGCCGAACGAAATCGTGCCGTCGCGGCGCTGGCGATAGCGCTGTACCACGAACAGGCCGCCGAACTCAGCCTCCGCCAGCACTTCCGACGTCGCCATGCCGGCATCGGTCCATTGCGTGGCCGCGACCTCTTCCTCGCCACGCCACGCGCCGACCAATGCCTGCAGGCGTTGGTGACCGTCGGAGAGGGAAGAGAAGGGCGCAGCGTTCATGGCTCAGAGCCGCTTCAGGTCGGTGACAGTGAGGTGACTCCGGGCATTGCCGGTGTTCAAGGTCGTCGCCGGCTCGAACATCAGCACCACCGGCTCCAAGCTCAGCGAGCGCGGCCGGTGCTCGACGCCGCGCGGCACGACGATGAAATCGCCCTCGCCGAGCTCGACCGGCCCATCGCGAAAATCGATGGCGATCCTGCCGCGCAGCACGAGGAAGGCCTCGTCCTCATTGTCATGCGCGTGCCAGTCGAAGGTCTCGCCGAACTTGGCGACCTTGGCCTGGCTGTCATTGACGTCGCCGGCGATATGCGGATCGAAGACCTTGGCGATCTTCGCGTCCGCGGCCTCGACCAGGTTTATCTTGCGCGGAGGCATCCGCTTTAGCCCTTCACCGCCTTGACGATCTTCTTGGCCGCGTCGTCGAGATCATCGGCCGACACGACGTTGAGGCCGCTGTCGTTGATGATCTTCTTGCCGAGCTCGGCATTGGTGCCTTCGAGGCGAACGACCAGCGGCACCTTCAGGCCGACGTCCTTGACCGCGGCGATCACGCCTTCGGCGATGACGTCGCACTTCATGATGCCGCCGAAAATGTTGATCAGGATGCCTTCGACCGCCGGATCCTTGGTAATGATCTTGAACGCCGCCGTGACTTTTTCCTTGGAAGCGCCGCCGCCGACGTCGAGGAAATTAGCCGGCTCAGCGCCGTAGAGCTTGATGATGTCCATCGTCGCCATGGCGAGGCCGGCGCCGTTGACCATGCAGCCGATATTGCCGTCGAGCGCGACATAGGCGAGGTCGTATTTCGACGCCTCGATCTCCTTCTCGTCCTCTTCGGTGGTGTCGCGCAGCTCCATCACGTCCGGATGGCGGAACAGCGCGTTGTTGTCGAACGACACTTTCGCGTCGAGCACGCGCAGGCGGCCGTCCTTCATCACGATCAGCGGATTGACCTCGAGCAGGCTCATATCCTTCTCGATAAAGGCCTTGTAGAGGATCGGGAACAGCGTGCCGCCATCCTTGGCGGCATCGCCGTCCAGCTTCAGCGCGGCGTTGAGCTTCTTCACGTCATCGGCCGTCACGCCCTTTTCCGGATCGATGGCGACGGTGACGATCTTTTCGGGCGTATCGTGCGCGACCGTCTCGATGTCCATGCCGCCCTCGGTCGACACGACGAAGGCGATGCGGCCGACGGAGCGGTCGACCAGGATCGACAGATAGAGCTCGCGCGCAATGTCGGCGCCGTCCTCGATATAGAGGCGGTTGACCTGCTTGCCGGCAGGCCCGGTCTGCTTGGTGACCAGCGTGTGGCCGAGCATCTCGTTGGTGTTGGCGACCACTTCGGCCGCCGACTTCGCCAGCCGCACGCCGCCCTTGGCGTCTGGGCCGAGCTCCTTGAACTTGCCCTTGCCGCGGCCGCCGGCATGGATCTGGCTCTTCACGACATAGAGCGGGCCGGGCAACGCCTTGGCGGCGGCTTCCGCCTCGCTTGCCTTGAACACTGGAACGCCGCTTGCTACCGGCGCGCCGAAAGTCTTCAGCAACGCCTTGGCCTGATACTCATGGATGTTCATGCGCTTGGTCTCCGCGATTACTTGCCGGCGAGATTACTTGCTGGCGAGATGAGGGGCGATCTTGGTGCAGGCCTCGGTCAGGCCCTGGACGGCCGCGACTGAGGAATCGAACATCTTCTGCTCGGCCTTGGAGAGGTCGATCTCGATGACGCGCTCGACACCGCCGGCGCCGATCACCACCGGAACGCCGACATAGGTGCCCTTGACGCCATACTGGCCGGAGAGGTGTGCGGCGCAGGGCAGCACGCGCTTCTTGTCCTTGAGGTAGGCTTCGGCCATCGAGATGGCCGAGGCAGCCGGCGCATAATAGGCGGAGCCGGTCTTCAACAGGCCGACGATCTCGGCGCCGCCATCGCGGGTGCGCTGCACGATCTGGTCGAGCTTTTCCTTCGAGGTCCAGCCCATCTTGACGAGGTCGGGCAGCGGAATGCCGGCCACCGTCGAATAGCGGATCATCGGCACCATCGAGTCGCCATGGCCGCCGAGCACGAAGGCGGTGACGTCCTCGACCGAAACCTTGAACTCTTCGGCAAGAAAGTAGCGGAAACGCGACGAGTCCAGCACGCCGGCCATGCCGACGACATGGCTGCTCGGCAGGCCCGAGAACTTCTGCAGCGCCCAGACCATGGCGTCGAGCGGGTTGGTGATGCAGATGACGAAGGCCTTCGGCGCGTATTTCTTGAGTCCCGCGCCGACCTGTTCCATGACCTTGAGATTGATGCCCAGAAGATCGTCACGGCTCATGCCCGGCTTGCGCGGCACGCCGGCGGTGACGATGCAGACATCCGCGCCCTCGATTCCGGCATAATCGTTGACGCCGGTCAGCCGGGAATCGAAGCCGTCGACCGGCGACGACTGGGCGATATCGAGGCCCTTGCCCTGCGGAATGCCCTCGGCGATATCGAACAGCACCACGTCGCCGAGATCCTTGAGGCCGATCATATGGGCGAGCGTGCCGCCGATCATGCCCGAGCCGATGAGCGCTATCTTATTGCGTGCCATGTGAGGATGTTTTCCCTTTGTCTGTGACGAGACCGTGACGGGGCCGGGAGGCCGGAAGGATGCGGGGAAACCGCGAGATTTAGCCGCACCGAATAACTCCGGCACGGAAGAAATTCAAACGATTATTTTCGATCCAACATTTTCAATCGGTTAGATGCATCGGGAATTACGTAAACGTCAAAATTTGTGAGCCGACCGAAGAGAATTTACACAATGAACGTCGAAATCAGAAGGCTTCATCCCGGCGATGACGCCCTTGTGATACGGGTGGCCGGAGAAGTGTTCGACGAGCTGTGCGACCGGACCGTCTAGCCGCCTATCTCGCCTCGCCCGGCCATTTCATGATCGTGGCGATAATTGACGAAATCATGGTCGGCAGCGCATGCCCCCGAAACCGGATCCGCACGGGGAGTACGTCTATCGGCTTACGAAGTTGGCCAAAGAGCCCTCATCGTCATGTATGGACGAGTGGACGAGTGTTTGTAGCTATCCCTGCGCTTGCCTTGCTTCCGCAGGCCGCGCGACCTCCCGCCGTTCCGCCCAGCCGTCCAGCCAGTCGCGGCTCTGCATCTCGACCAGGCGCGAGGCGGTGCGTTCGAATTCGAACACCTCCGTGCCGCGCTTGGCCGTGTAGAGACCTTCGGGCGGCGCCGCCGCACTCATCACCAGCCGCATGCGATGGTCGTAGAGCGTGTCGATCAAGAGGATGAAGCGCTTGGCCTCGTTGCGCTTGCCTTCGCCCAGCACCGGCACATGGTCGATGAAGACGGTCGAGAAGCGGCCGGCGATCGCCAGATAGTCGCGTGCGCCGAGCGGCTTTTCGCAGAGGTCGGCAAAGGAAAAGCGCGCCGCATCGCCGGCCGCGCGCGGCACCACGAGATGGCGGCCTTTCAGCGTCAACGTCACCTCGCCGGCCGGCTGGCCATGCGTCATCGCCTTCCAGGCGTCGTCCAGCGCGCGGTCGGCCGCAGCATTGTCCGGCGTGACATAGACCGGCTGGCGGTTGAGCTTTTCCTGCCGGTAGTCTTTGTCGGCATCCAGCGTCATCACCTCGGCATTGCGTTCCAGCAGCGAAATGAACGGCAGGAAGAGCTGGCGGTTCAGCCCGTCGCGATAAAGGTTCTCCGGCGCCACGTTGGAGGTGGCAACCAGCACCACCCCGCCGGCAAACAGCGCCGAGAACAGGCGCGACAGGATCATCGCGTCGGCGATGTCGGTGACTGAGAACTCGTCGAAGCACAGCACCCAGGCTTCGTCGGCGAGCGCGCGGGCCACCGGCGGGATCGGGTCGTCTTCCTTGACCGTGCCGTCCTTGCGCGCCTGCCGGTGCTTCTGGATGCGGTCCTGCACATCGGCCATGAAGTCGTTGAAATGCACGCGGCGCTTGCGCCGGACCGGCAGCAGCTCGAAGAGCATGTCCATCAGCATGGTCTTGCCGCGACCGACGCCGCCATGGATGTAGAGGCCTTTGACCGGCTCGCGCGGCTGCCGCTTGGCCGCGAACAGCCAGCCCAGCGCGCTCGATTTCTGCGCCAGCCTTTTGGCCGAGATCTCTTCGATCAACCGGTCGAGCGCGGCGACGATACGCTCCTGCGCCGGGTCGCGCGCGACAACGCCGTTCAGGACGAGATGATCGTAGCGCTGCCTGACGGTCGCATGGGTCTGGAGGCCGTCACGCAGGTGCATGGTTCACGTCACTTATATCGAGCAGAATGCTCTAAGGAAGTCGCCAAGGGTGTGCTGAGATTCAGGTCAGGCCGAGCCGAGAATGGGTGGCTTCCGAGAACCGGCCTACGCCGGCCGTTGCCTTCATAGGGCGGAGACACTTATGAGGGCTTCGGCCGGCGAAGGCCGGAAGCGCAGGAAGTCGCCATTCGCAGGCCGGCATCACCTGAATATCAGCATACCCTTACCTTGTAAGCGAGATGGGCTGGCCGCTGGAAGTCTGGCCGTCGAACTTTTCGCCGCCCGAGGAATAGAGCCTGGCCAGCGTGCCGCCGTTTTCGTCGTAGAGCGTCAGCTGCTTGCCGGCGACATTCCATGACTTGATGCCGTCGATCGGAGCCGGGCAGTGCAACGGGCCGGCGCGGTAGCCGGCGCCGAACTTGGTCTGCGGCGTCGCCACCTTGCAGCTTTGCCCGGAGACATTGACGTTCCACACGCCGGCGACGCTGGCCGCGGTGAGATCGGTGGCGCCGGCGGGCGCCGTACCGTTCGGCGGCAGCGAGGCTACCTGGGTGTTCTTCGGAGCGGTCGGGAATTGCGACGCGCCGGGAGAGGCCGGCGGCGGCAACTGATTCTGCGTCACCGTGCCGGAAGGCGCCGGCGTCAGCGGCGCCGGCTGCTGGTCGTCCATCGACGAGAAGCGCGAGGTCGAGCAGCCGCTCGCAACCAGCGCGGCCAGCGCTACGGCCACAAGGCCAGTTCTGGAAAAGGGGCCAGTCTTCGAAAAATTCATTTCCAACCTCCGTCGGATCTGGCCGGGGGGAGCCATCCGCGCAATGTTCGCTTCCACCAAGATGGCGAAGGTGGCAGAATTTCAACCTGATATGGTTAAAATAGGGTTTTCGAGGCGGCTGTTGTAAATTTGTCGCATGGAGGGCCGGCGCCGGGAAGATGCTGGAAGCAGTCCTCTAAATTATTGAAATACCGCTATTATGGTCGAGCGCTCGGCACGAACACATAGCCATCGGGGCCAACAATATAGCATTCGCGCAGGCCGTGCGGCTTGTCGATCGAGCCGGCAAGCACGATGTGGCCGAGTGCCGCCGCCTTTTTCTCGATCGCATCCGGATCGGCGCCGTAAAGGCGCAGTTCGATGCCGACGCCTCGCGTTTCGGTTCCAGTGACGACGCCCGTCATCGGATTGTCGAGATAGGAATGGTCGGCATGCAGCATGAAGATCGAGCCCAGCAGCTCAATCGCCGCGAAATCCTTCGTCGGCGTAGATGATCCGGGCGCCAAGCACGTCGCGGCAAAAAGCCTCCATCGCCGCCATGTCGGTGACCAGCAGGTTGACGCCCAGTCCTTGCGGCTGCGAGCGGCCGAAATCCCTCGGCCTTCATCCACCGTGTCCTGGTTCGCTTCCATTACCATGGTGATCGTCTCCCTAGCCCGATCCTGATGCATGTCGCCCAGAAGTGTGCCGCGGTTCTGGGACAACGACATGCATCAAAACAAAGACTTAAAGCGCGTCGCCTGATCCGGTTCAGCGCGACGCGCTTTAGTCGAAGCCGACCTTCGGCCCTTGGCATTCGTCAGCAAAATGCTTGCACCAGGCAGGCGCTTCCTTATCTCAGGAGGGGACCGATCCGGCGGGAGAGACAATGGCCGCGAGAACAGCAACCGCCAACCGCTACTACAGCGGCCCGCCCAGCGATCATTTCGACGGCACCTTGTTCTTCAATCCCGGCGGCAAGCCGCCGGGGCGCTTCACCGATCTGCTCAGATGGCAATTCAGCGGCGGGCGGGCGAAATGGCCGGCCGCCTTTCCGAGTCCCCATCCACAAGCAAAGCCGGACGATCGGGTGGACGGCAGCGCGCTCAGGCTTACCATGGTCGGCCATGCCTCGCTTCTCATCCAGACGGCGGGCCTGAACATCCTGACCGATCCGGTCTGGTCGGAGCGTGCCTCGCCTTTTGCCTTCGCCGGTCCGAGGAGGGCAAATGCGCCGGGGATTGCCTTTGCCGACCTGCCGCCGATCGATCTGGTCCTCGTCAGCCACAATCACTACGACCATCTCGACCTTGCCACGCTGAAGCGGTTGAGGCAGAGCCACGACGCGCGCGTCGTCACGCCGCTCGGCAACGATGCCGTCATCAACCGCGCTGTGCCCGGCATGCGGCTCAGCGTGCATGACTGGGGCGGCAGGGTCGACGCCGGCGCGGCCGCCATCCATGTCGAGCCGGCGCATCATTGGTCGGCGCGCGGCGGGCGTGACCGCCGCATGGCGTTGTGGGCGGGCTTCGTCATCGAGACGGCGGGCGGCAACATCTATTTCGCCGGCGATACCGGCTTCCATGACGGTATCAATTACCGGCTGATGGGCGAGAAGCATGGCGGCTTTCGCCTCGCCATCCTGCCGATCGGCGCCTATGAGCCGCGCTGGTTCATGGCGCCCCAGCACCAGAACCCCAAGGAGGCCGTGCAAGGCATGAAGCTGTGCAAGGCCGCGTTCGCCGCCGGCTGCCATTGGGGCACCTTCCATCTCACCGACGAGCCGGTCGACGAGCCGGCGGCAAAGCTCGCCGAGGCGCTGGCCGCGGAAGGCCTGCCGCCGGAGCAATTCCGGGCGTTGAGGCCTGGGGAGGTATGGGACGTGCCGGCCACCTAGCCAAGGAACCCAGGCCGACAAGGCGCGTTGATCCCCACAACGCAACTCGGCTGGGAGCCTCTTCCATGATCAAGTGGATCATCATCCTTCTGATTGTCGCCGCCGCTGCGAGCCTGCTCGGCATGCCGGCGCTGGCTGGCGCAGCCGCCACCGGCGCGCGCATCCTGATCGGCGTCGTCCTGATCATCTTCCTGCTGATCCTCCTCGGCGTCTTCGCGGTAACCTAAGCGCGACCTCTTGGTCGTCGCAGGCGCGACCCCTTGGTCGTCGCAGGCGCGACCTCTTGGTTGTCGCCAAGCGCCCGCCGGACTGGTAATTCCCGCCCGTTTCCGCCATATAGCGCCAAACGGAATTGGCCAAACGGAATTGGAACGACCGGTTAGATGGCAGGCACCGCCCCTTTCGCCAAGATGAACGGCATCGGCAACGAGATCATCGTCGCCGATATGCGCGGCCGCGCCGACAAGGTGACGGCGCAAGCGGCGATCGCCCTCAACGGCGATGCCGCGACCAAGTTCGACCAGATCATGGCGATCCATGATGCGCGCACGGCCGGCACCGCCTACTACGTCGACATCCTGAATTCCGATGGATCCGGTGCGCAGGCCTGCGGCAACGGCATGCGCTGCGTCGTGCAGGCTTTGGCCGCCGAGACCGGGCAGAAGACCTTCACCTTCGAGACCCGCGCCGGCATCCTGAATGCGCGGGAGCACGCCGACGGCCTGATCTCGGTCGACATGGGCAAGCCGCGCTTCGGCTGGCAGGATATCCCGCTCGCCGAGGAGTTCCGCGATACCCGCATGATCGAACTGCAGATCGGCCCGATCGACGCGCCGGTGCTGCATTCGCCCTCAGCGGTCTCGATGGGCAATCCACACGCCATCTTCTGGGTCGACAACGATGTCTGGTCCTACGAGCTCGACCGTTTCGGCCCGCTGCTCGAGAACCATCCGATCTTCCCCGAGCGCGCCAACATCACCATCGCCCACGTCACGTCGCCGCAAACCATGATTATCCGCACCTGGGAGCGCGGCGCCGGCCTCACCAAGGCCTGCGGCTCCGCCGCCTGCGCCGCCGTGGTCTCGGCCGCCCGCACCAAGCGCACCGGCCGCAGCGTCTCGCTGATGACGCCGGGCGGCGGCGAGTTGCATGTCGAATGGCGCGACGACGACCACGTCATCCTGACCGGTGCCGCCGAATGGGAGTTTTCCGGCAGCTTCGATCCCTCGACCGGCACGTGGGCCCGCGACACCGAAAGCGCCGCCTGATGTCCGCCCTTGAAAAAGGGGCGGTCCCCAAAGCCTCCGTCGCGACCGGTATCGACGTCGTCACGTTCGGCTGCCGCCTCAACACCTATGAATCGGAAGTGATGCGCCGCGAGGCCGAAAGCGCCGGCCTCGGCGCGCTCCAAGGCGGCGCCGTCATCTTCAACACCTGCGCCGTCACGGCGGAAGCGGTGCGGCAGGCCAAGCAGGCGATCCGCAAGGCCCGCCGCGAGAATCCTGCTGCGCGCATCATCGTCACCGGCTGCGCGGCGCAGACCGAGCCGCAGAATTTCGCCGCCATGGACGAGGTCGATCTCGTGCTCGGCAATGAGGAGAAGCTCAGGGCCAACTCCTATCGCGCGCTGCCCGATTTCGGCGTCAACGACACCGAGAAGGCGCGCGTCAACGACATCTTTTCGGTACGCGAGACGGCAAGCCACATGGTCGACGCCATCGAGGGCCGGGCGCGCGCCTTCGTGCAGGTGCAAAATGGCTGTGACCACCGCTGCACCTTCTGCATTATTCCTTACGGCCGCGGCAATTCGCGCTCGGTGCCGATGGGCGCCGTTGTCGAGCAGGTCAAGCGTCTTGCCGGCAACGGCTACGCCGAGATCGTTTTGACCGGTGTCGACATGACCAGCTTCGGCGCCGACCTGCCAGGCGGCCCCAAGCTCGGAAAACTGGTGAATGCGATCCTGCGCCAGGTGCCGGACGTGAAGCGGCTCCGGCTGTCCTCGATCGATTCCATCGAAGCCGACGACGACCTGCTCGATGCCCTCGCCACGGAGCCTAGGCTGATGCCGCATCTGCACCTGTCGCTGCAGTCGGGCGACGACATGATCCTGAAGCGCATGAAGCGAAGGCATCTGCGCGATCAGTCGATCCGCTTCTGCGAGGATGTGCGCAAGCTGCGCCCCGGAATCGTCTTCGGCGCCGACATCATCGCCGGTTTCCCGACCGAGACCGAGGCGATGTTCGAGAATTCGGAAAGAATAGTCGAGGAATGCGGCCTGACGCATCTGCACGTCTTCCCGTTCTCGCCTCGCGAGGGCACGCCCGCCGCCCGCATGCCGCAGGTTCGCCGCGAGGTGGTGAAGGCGCGCGCCGCCAGGCTGCGCGCCGCCGGCGAGGCCGCTTATCGTCGTCACCTGTTGTCGCTAGCCGGCAGCCGGCAATCGATCCTGGTCGAGCGCGACGGCCTCGGCCGCACCGAAGGGTTCACGATCGCCGCGATCGCTGCTGGACAGCCGGGCGAGATTGTCGACGCCATGATCACCGGCCATGACGGCGCCAGACTGATCGCGGCGCCGCTTGCCGCGCAAGCCGCCTGAGAAACTGCGAGACGCATGGCTGGTTTTTTCAAGAAGATATTTTCGTTCGGCAAGAAAGAGGTCGTCGAGGAGCGCGTCGACGAGACCGCGCCGCTGCCGCCGATCAGATGGGACGCGCTGGACACGCTGAAGCCGGAGCCTGCCGACGCGCCGGAGGTTTTGGCACGCGAGCAGGAGCCTGTGGCGGAGGCCGCGCCGGCGCTTGAGCCGGTGATTGAAGCCGCCCCTACCCCTCCGCCGCTTCCCGAAGAGCCGATACCCGAGCCAGCGCCGGCTATCCCACAGCCACCAGGACCGGCAATTCCCGCCGAGCCGGAGCCGCTACCGGAGCCTGAGCCCGAAGAAGAGCCGCAACCGGCGCCTGAGAAGCCCGAGCCGCCGGCGCCCGAGGAAGTGCCACCGGCGCTACCTGAGCCTTCACCGGCGCCCGAACCTGCTCCGCAGGAAGTGCCTGTACCCGCGCCGGCGCAGCCGGACATCGAGCCTTCGCGTCCAGAACCGCAGCCTGAGCCGGCTCCGGTCGAAGTGCCGACGCCGCCTGCCGAAGTCCCGGTCGAAACGCCGGCGCCGATCGAGATTCCGCCAGCGGCGCCGCCCGCCATCGAGCCATCCTCGGAAGCCGGCGCCGCCCCTCATCCGCCTGCCGGCACCTTCTCCCCGTATAGGGACGGGGAGAAGGGCGAAGCTCCAGCACTGGTGCCCCCCTCTCCCCGTCCTTCACGGGAAGAGGGTAAGGGTGAGGGGCAGCGCCAGCTTCCGGAAGGTCAGGCACCATCCGCCGAGGCCAGCTCGGAAATCGCGCCTCCTGTTCGACAGCCCGCGCCTATCGAGCCGCAGCCGATCCATGCCGAGATCGCGCCGGAACCGGAGGTAGTACCGCCACCACCAAAACCCGCCCCCTCCCCAGGCAAGGTCACCGTCGCCAAAAAGGTCGAGCAGAAGGCAGAGCCGGTAAAAGCGCCCGAGCCTGCGCCTCGGCGCTCCTGGTTCCAGCGCATGCGCGACGGGCTCGCCCGTTCCTCGCGCGAGCTCACCGGCAACATTGCCGGCGTCTTCACCAAGCGCAAATTGGACGACGACACGCTGCAGGACCTGGAGGACGTGCTGATCCGCGCCGATCTTGGCGTGGAGACAGCACTTCGCGTCACCGATTCGCTTGCGGCCAGCCGCTACGGCCGCGACGTCTCCGACGCCGAGGTCCGCGCCGTGATGGCGGCGGAGGTAGAGAAGGTGCTGACGCCGGTCGCCAAACCGCTCGAGCTCGATCTCAGCCACAAGCCGCATGTCGTCCTGGTCGTCGGCGTCAACGGCACCGGCAAGACCACGACCATCGGCAAGCTCGCCGCCAAGCTCACCGACGGCGGCCTCAAGGTGATGCTGGCCGCCGGCGACACGTTTCGCGCGGCTGCCATCGAGCAGCTGAAAATCTGGGGGGAACGCACGAAATCGCCGGTCGTCGCCTCGAAACTCGGCGCCGATGCGGCCGGCCTCGCCTATGACGCTTTCGAGAAGGCGAAGGAGGCCGGCTCCGACGTGCTGATCATCGACACCGCCGGCCGCCTGCAGAACAAAACCGAGCTGATGGCGGAATTGGAAAAGATCGTGCGCGTGCTGGGCAAGCTCGATCCGGAAGCGCCGCACACGGTGCTGCAGACGGTCGATGCCACCACCGGCCAGAATGCGCTCAACCAGGTCGAGATCTTCCGCAACGTCGCCGGCGTCAACGGGTTGGTGATGACCAAGCTGGACGGCACGGCGCGCGGCGGCATTCTGGTGGCGATCGCCGCCAAGCACCGGCTGCCGGTCTATTTCATCGGCGTCGGCGAGCAGGTCGACGACCTCGAACCGTTTTCCGCCAGCGAATTCGCCAGAGCAATTGCCGGCGTGGCTTGAATAAAGCGCGATCTTTTGAAATGGCCTGTTTTTTGGCCAGATCGTGCGCAAGAAGGGTTTTTATGGATATCCTCGAACGCGACCCGTCCGATCCACGCCGCAAGCCGATGAACCCCGGCTTGAAGTTCCTGCTCGAGCTCGGACCTGGCCTGGTGTTCTTCTTCACCACCATCCGCGGCGAGTGGCTGGCCGAGAAATTCCCGGTGCTCTCCCATCTCGGCGAGCCGATCCTGATCGCCACCGCCTTCTTCATGGTCGCGACGGCGCTGTCGCTGAGCGCTTCCTGGCTGCTGACGCGCAGCCTGCCGCTGATGCCGCTGGTCTCGGCGATCGTCGTCTTCGTGTTCGGCGCGCTGGCTCTGTACCTGCAGGACAAGACCTTCGCCTTTATGAAGCCGACGATCATCAATTCGCTGTTCGGCGTCACGCTGCTCGGCGGGCTTCTGTTCGGCCGGTCGCTGCTCGGCTACGTCTTCGATTCCGCTTTCCAGCTCGATGCCGAAGGCTGGCGCAAGCTGACTTTCCGCTGGGGGCTGTTCTTCCTCTTCCTCGCCGTGCTCAACGAGGTCGTGTGGCGCAACTTTTCCGAGGCGACCTGGCTTTATTTCAAGGTCTGGGGCACGATCCCGATCACCTTGCTGTTCACCTTCAGCCAGATGCCGCTGATCATGCGCCACTCACTTGAGGAAAAGCCCAAGGAAGAGAAAGCCGGAAACTAGAGCAATTCCAGGAAAAGTGTGAAACGGTTTTCCTGGAATTGCTCCAATGCTGAACATCATCGCCATATCAGGCAGCCTGCGCGCCGCCTCGACCAATTCGGCCTTGGTGGCGGCTTTAGCCGCCAACGCGCCCGCGGACTGCCGCGTCGAGGTTTATGACGGTCTTGGCCGGCTGCCGATCTTCAATCCCGACGACGAGGGCGAGCGCACGCCGCCCGAAGCGGCGCGGCTGATCGAGGCGGTGACCCGCGCCGATGGCGTCATCGTCTCCTGCCCGGAATATGCGCATGGCGTGCCCGGCGGCATGAAGAACGCGCTGGACTGGCTGGTGTCGCGCGATGCCGCCGTCGGCAAGCCGGCGATGCTGGTCCATGCCTCGGCCCGGTCGCTCTATGCGCGTGCGGCGCTGAGCGAGATAATGCGGACCATGTCGTTCGCGCTCTACGAGGAGGCGCTGGAGATCGCGCTGCTGGGCAAGAAGCCGGCGGAGATGGCGGCTATCCTGGCGAAGGATGCGAACCGACAGGCGATGCACGACGCGGTGCAGGCTTTCGCCGGGTTTATTCGCGGGCGGTGAGCGCCTTTCCCTTCTCCCCTTGTGGGAGAAGGTGGCCGAGCGAAGCTCGGTCGGATGAGGGGTGTTCCAGCTTGGAAAAAGCGCCGGTCCAGCGACGAGGCGCGGCGACGGAAGGCCAGCGTAGCACCCCGTCCAGCACCCCTCATCCGTCTCGGCGCTAAAGCGCCGATCCACCTTCTCCCACAAGGGGAGAAGGAAGAAGCTACCCCTTCCTCCGCGTCTCGACATCGGTCTTGCCGACATACCAGTCGCGGGCGTTGACCTCCTCGAACACCACCCAGACATCGTCATTGCCGAGCCCGGTGGCCTCCATGATGGCCGCGGTGACCTTCTTGGCGATGTCAGCCTTCTTGCCGGCCGGGTCGGCGGCAATCACTTCCTTGACGATGCGGATGTTGACGAATGGCATGATGTCCTCCCGTTCAATTGCACACGCGGTCGAGGCTGTTTCGAAATTCGCTCCGGCGAGTCATATGGTGGCGGTTTCGAGAACCGGCCTACGCCGACCGTAGCCGCAACCGCGCGACCACGCATGAGTGCTTCGGCCGGCGAAGGCCGGAAGCGCAGAAAACGCCGGCAGATGGCCGCCGGAGTAGAATTTCCAAACAGTCTCGCCTCAGTAGGTCTTGGCCCCGTTCACCATCAGCCGAACCATATAGAGCGAGGTGGTGCCGGCGATGTAGAGACAGTTGAGCTTGTTGCCGCCGAACACGCAGTTGGCGGTCACTTCCGGCACCTTGACCTTGCCGATCAGTGTGCCGTCCGGATCGTAGCAATGGATGCCGTCGGACGCACTTGTCCAGATGCGTCCGTCCGAATCGAGCCTGAATCCGTCGAACAGGCCTGCCGTGCAGTCGGCGAACACCTTGCCGCCCGAAACCTTCTTGCCGTGCTTGCCGACAGTGAAGACGCGCATATGAGCCGGGTTCTTCTCGCCATGCGTGCGGCCGGTGTCGACGACATAGAGCAGGCTTTCGTCGGTTGAGAAGGCAAGCCCGTTCGGCCGCACCATATCGGTGATGACCGCCTCGACATCGCCCGTATCCGGATCGACGCGATAGACATTGCAGGCGCCGATCTCGCTTTCGGCCTTGTCGCCCTCATAATCGGTGTCGATGCCATAGCTCGGGTCGGTGAACCAGATCGAGCCGTCGGAACGCACCACCACGTCGTTGGGCGAGTTCAGCCGCTTGCCTTTCCATTTGTCGGCGATGGTGGTAACCGAGCCGTCATGCTCGGTGCGGCTGACGCGGCGGCCGGAATGTTCGCAGGTCACCAGCCGGCCCTGCCGGTCGACGGTATTGCCGTTGGAATTGCCGGATGGCTGGCGGAACACGCTGACGCTGCCGTCGGTCTCGTCATAGCGCAGCATGCGGTTGTTGGGGATGTCGGACCAGACGACATAGCGGCCGGCGGCGAACCAGGCCGGCCCTTCCGCCCAGCGGCATCCGGTGAAAAGCTTCTCCACCTGCGCGCTGCCGTTGAACAGGCGCGCGAAGCGCGGATCGAGAACCTCGTAATAGTCTGCGGCCGCCATGCATTTCCTCCCGGCATCACGTGACGGGGTGGATCAAGCCAGCCCGCAACCAATCTGGCAAGACGGCAAGCCGGCAATTTGTATGACAAAAACGGAGAAGAACTGGGCGAAGTGGGCGCCCTTGCATGCCGCGCTGGGCGCATGGCCTGTTAGTTCGGAATTAACCGGCTATGCGCTAATTGCAATGGTGCATTGCAACATCTTTCTTTTGCAATGCACCATTCCTATGTCATGCTGGCAATCGATCAGGGAGGAATAACCGGCCGCCAATGCGGCACAGAAGGAGCCCTGTGATGTTCGACAACCTTGTCTCTCGCGCCCGCGCCAGCATGGCCAAGCGCCGCCACTACAACCGCCTCGTCGCCGAAATCGAGAACCTGTCCAGCCGCGATCTCGCCGATCTGCGCGCCGACCGTTCCGAGATGCTCTACCAGGTCCACAAGCAGATCTACGGCTGAGCGATCGCCCCTCACCCGGATCGCCAACCGAATTGCGAAGGGCAATTCGGGGCAATCCGACCTCTCCCCGAGGGGAGAGGAGCAAGTAAGCGCCGGCGCCAACCTCTTCTCCCCTCGGGGAGAAGGTGGCCGCGTAGCGGCCGGATGAGGGGGCGCCTTAACCCCGCGCCGCCAGCGCCTTCTCGACCTGCGGCAACAACAGGTCCCGCGCCGACTCCGGCGTCAGCGGCCCGACATGCTTGTAGGCAATCTTGCCGTCCTTGCCGATGACGAAGGTCTCCGGCACGCCATAGACGCCCCAATCGATCGCCGCGCGCCCGGCCGGGTCGACGCCGATAGCCTGATACGGATTGCCGAGATCGCCAAGGAAGCGGCGGGCGTTTTCCGGCTGGTCCTTGTAGTTCAGCGCCGCGAGCGTGAAGCGCTTGTCCTGCGACAGGCCGAGAAGCACCGGATGCTCTTCGCGGCACGGCGCGCACCATGATGCGAAGACATTGACCAGCGTCACCTTGCCGGCGAAGTTTTTGGAATCGAGCCCAGGCAGGTTCACGCCTTCGAGTGGCGGCAGGCTGGTCTGCGGCGCCGGCAGGCCGATCAGCGCCGAGGGGATTTCAGCGACATCGCGGCCTGACAGAAGCTGCGACAGGAACAACCCCGCCAGCCCCAGGAACACCAGCAACGGCAGGAGCACGAACAGGCGCCGGCGCGGCGCCGGCGCTTGGCTTTCGGGGCTCATGATTTGACGGCCTTGTTCGAGCGCCGACGCACACCGGCCGCTTCCAGCGCCGCGAGCTCGCGCTTGCGCGCCCGCTGGTCGAGCAGGATCCAGCCGATCAGCCCGGCGAGCACGACGGCCGTGATGGCATAAGCGGCGGTTACGAACAGGGCGTGCGCGCTCATGTCAGCCGCTCCCCACTCTCCGCCGTGCCAATCGCTTCAATCATGTCTTCCCTTAGAGGGTTTCACCGTTTCACGGAAACGACGATCCGCTCTATTTCCTTGTTTTGACGCAATTCCGGACGGAAAACCGCTCACACTTTTCCTGGAATAGCTCCGCCGCTGCCGTCCCGCAATTTGTCGCGGTGCCGCAGTCGCCCTTGTCGCATCAATCCGTCCCGTGCCGCAGCGCCACCGCCGCCGCCAAGGGGCCCAGCACGGCAAGAAACAGCGTCAGCGCGGCAAGAATGAGGAAAGGCTGCAGGAACGGCGCCGGATCGGCGACAGCGCCATAACTGGCCGAGACACCGAAGATCAGCACCGGAATGGTGAGCGGCAGCACCAGCACCGAGATCAAGAGCCCGCCGCGCGGCAGCGCCACCGCGACAGCGGCGCCGGCAGCGCCTATGAAGGTGATGGCCGGCGTGCCGACAAACAGCGTCAGCGCCGTGGCGCCGATGCCCAGCGGCTCCATGTTCATGAACAGGCCGAGCAGGGGTGCGGCGACCACCAGCGGCAGCACGCTGCCCGTCCAATGCGCCAGGCATTTCGTCAGCACCGTCAGCGCCAGCATGTGGCGGTCGCTATTGAGCACCAGAAGATCGAGCGAGCCGTCCTCGCGGTCGGCCTGGAAGAGGCGGTCGAGACCGAGCAGGCAGGCGAGCAGCGCGGCGATCCACAGGATCGCCGGACCGATGCGCGACAAGAGGTTGAGGTCGGGTCCGACGCCGAACGGGATGGTGATGATGACGGCGAGGAAGAAGATCACGCCGATCAACGCCCCGCCGCCGGCGCGGATCGAAAGGCGGATATCGCGCAGGAAGAGGGCTAGCATCGGCTAAGCACCTCTTTCGCACGATCGCTTTTCTTACAAACGTCGCGTTCCTTCGCACCCCCCTCTGTCCTGCCGGACATCTCCCCCGCAAGGGGGGAGATTGGATGTCGCGTCGGCTTTCGCCAATCTCCAAGGTCGAAAGATGGGCGCCGGCGGTCAAGCTCCCAATCTCCCCCCTTGCGGGGGAGATGGCCGGCAGGCCAGAGGGGGGTGCCTCGCACCGACATCAATCCCCCATCCTCAGCGCCTTCGCCCCCTGCAGCCCCAACGGCAGATGCGTCGCCGCCAGCAAAATCCCCCCATCCTCCAGATGCCCCCGCATCAGCCCAGCGAACCGCTCCTCCGACGCCTTGTCCAGCCCCGCCGTTGGCTCGTCGAGTAGCCAGATCGGCCGCCTGCTGACCAGCAGCTTCGCGATCGAGGCACGCCGTCTTTGCCCGGTAGACAGATAGCCGAAGGGCAAATGCCCGAGCCCGCCAAGCGCCACCGTCTCCAGCGCCTCTTCGACGCTCAACGCCGCCTCGCCCTGGAAAGCCCGCCAGAATCCCAGATCCTCCTCGACGCTCAGCGCCGGCTTCATCGCGTTGAGATGGCCCAGATAATGCGAGGCCGAGGCGACCGTCGGGAAAGCCTCGCCGCCGCCTTCGACAAGCACTTTGCCTCCGGCGGCCGGCAATAGCCCGGCGACGACTCTCAGCAGCGTCGATTTGCCCGAGCCGTTCGGCCCGCTGACAATGAGCGCCTCGCCCTTGTCGAGCGCGAAGCCGATATTGGAGAAAACCGCCTCGCCGCCGCGCTCGCCGCCCAGATTTTCGGCGATCAGCCGCATTCCTTGTCCGTCCCGAAAGCACCGTTTCGCGGCGCTCGCCGCCTCACGCAAATTCGTCTCTCGACTGTCTAGAACTATTCCGGGAAATTCTCTATATGCGGTTCATCCGTGCCAGCGGTCGGCGCGGGAACAGGATTAGCGCCGAACCAGCGCACGCGCCGCCTTGAACGGCTCGGGTTGCTCGGGAACGGACAGCGGAAATGGCCGTACCCGCACCTTTGCGCGTGATTGCATGCCAACGGCGTCCGTTCCCTTTCAGGCTGAACAGACAAGGACGGATCGCCGTGACGAAATCCCTCGACAGTTTCAATTGCCGCCGCACCCTGACCGCAGGTGGCGCCGACTATGTTTACTTCAACCTGGTTGAGGCCGAGAAGAACGGCCTCACCGGCATCGCAAAGCTGCCCTATTCGATGAAGGTGCTGCTGGAGAACCTGCTTCGCAACGAGGATGGCCGCTCGGTCACCAGGGAATCGATCCAGGCGGTCGCCGCCTGGCTGACCGACAAGGGCACCGCCGGCGTCGAGATCGCCTATCGCCCGGCCCGCGTGCTGATGCAGGATTTCACCGGCGTTCCGGCGGTGGTCGACCTCGCCGCCATGCGCGAAGGCATCAAGGCGCTCGGCGGCGACCCGGAGAAGATCAATCCGCTGGTGCCGGTCGACCTCGTTATCGACCACTCCGTCATCGTCGACGAGTTCGGTACGCCGATGGCCTTCGCCCGCAATGTCGAGCTCGAATATGAGCGCAACGAAGAGCGCTACAAGTTCCTGAAATGGGGCCAGCAGGCGTTCCGCAACTTCCGCGTCGTGCCGCCCGG
The DNA here is from genome assembly GCF_053714275.1 of Mesorhizobium sp. Arg314. Classification (NCBI taxonomy): domain Bacteria; kingdom Pseudomonadati; phylum Pseudomonadota; class Alphaproteobacteria; order Hyphomicrobiales; family Phyllobacteriaceae; genus Mesorhizobium; species Mesorhizobium sp. Arg314. The sequence goes on from NZ_JBSKBP010000007.1 coordinate 196,136, forward strand.
CACTGGCATCTGCCACCAGGTCAACCTCGAATATCTCGGACAGGTGGTGTGGACCAACGCAGAGGACGGCGAGGCGGTCGCCTATCCCGACACCTGCGTCGGCACCGATTCGCACACCACCATGATCAACGGCCTCGGCGTGCTCGGCTGGGGCGTCGGCGGCATCGAGGCCGAGGCCGCGATGCTCGGCCAGCCTGTCTCCATGCTGTTGCCCGAGGTCATCGGCTTCCGCCTCACCGGCAAGTTGAAGGAGGGCGTGACCGCCACCGACCTGGTGCTCACCGTCACCCAGATGCTGCGCAAGAAGGGCGTGGTCGGCAAGTTCGTCGAGTTCTTCGGCCCCGGCCTCTCCAACATGACGCTGGCCGACCGCGCCACCATCGGCAACATGGCGCCCGAATATGGCGCGACCTGCGGCTTCTTCCCGGTCGACTCGGAAACCATCCGCTACCTGACGATGTCCGGCCGTGAAGAGAACCGCATCGCGCTGGTCGAAGCCTATTCGAAGGCGCAAGGCATGTGGCGTGACACCGGCTCGGCCGATCCGGTCTTCACCGACCTGCTTGAGCTCGACCTCGGCGACGTCGTGCCGTCGATGGCCGGCCCGAAGCGGCCCGAAGGCCGCGTCGCCCTGCAGGATATCCCCGCCGGCTTCGCCAAGGCGATGGAGACCGAATACAAGAAGGCCGCCGAGATTTCGAAGCGCTATGCGGTCGAAGGCACCGACTACGATCTCGGCCATGGCGACGTCGTCATCGCCGCCATCACCTCCTGCACCAACACTTCCAATCCGAGCGTGCTGATCGGTGCCGGCCTCTTGGCCCGCAACGCCAACCGGCGCGGCCTGAAGCAGAAGCCGTGGGTCAAGACCTCGCTCGCCCCCGGCAGCCAGGTGGTCGCCGAGTATCTCGAGAAGTCGGGCCTGCAGAAGGAGCTCGACCAGATCGGCTTCAACCTGGTCGGCTTCGGCTGCACCACCTGCATCGGCAATTCCGGCCCGCTGCCGGCGCCGATCTCGAAGACCATCAACGATAAGGGCCTGATTGCTGCCGCGGTCTTGTCCGGCAACCGCAACTTCGAAGGCCGTGTCTCGCCCGATGTACAGGCAAACTACCTCGCCTCGCCGCCGCTGGTGGTCGCGCATGCGCTGGCCGGCACGGTGACCAAGGACCTCACCACCGAGCCGCTCGGCGAAGGCAGCGACGGCAAGCCGGTCTATCTCAAGGACATCTGGCCGACTTCGGCCGAGATCCAGGAGTTCATCGAGAAGAACGTCACCCGCGAGCTGTTCGCGCGCAAATATGCCGACGTCTTCAAGGGCGACGCATATTGGCAGAAGGTCAAGGCGCCGGAAGGCCAGACCTATGCCTGGGACGATCACTCGACCTATGTGCAGAACCCGCCCTATTTCGCCGGCATGGGCCGCTCCTTCGGCAAAGTCGGCGACATCAAGGGCGCGCGCGTGCTTGGCCTGTTCGGCGACAAGATCACCACCGACCACATCTCGCCGGCGGGTTCGATCAAGGCCGCCTCGCCGGCCGGCAAATATCTCACCGAGCATGGCGTCGGCGTCGCCGACTTCAACCAGTACGGCACGCGGCGCGGCAATCATGAGGTGATGATGCGCGGCACCTTCGCCAACATCCGCATCCGCAACCACATGCTGGGGGAGAACGGCCGCGAGGGCGGTTACACGATCCACTACCCCTCGAAGGAGGAGATGTCGATCTACGACGCCGCGATGCAATACAAGCAGGAAGGCGTGCCGCTGGTCATCTTCGCCGGCGTCGAGTACGGCAACGGCTCCTCGCGCGACTGGGCGGCCAAGGGAACCAACCTGCTTGGCGTCCGCGCGGTCATCGCCCAGTCCTTCGAGCGCATCCATCGCTCCAACCTGGTCGGCATGGGCGTCATCCCCTTCGTCTTCGAGGACGGCACCTCATGGGCCTCCCTCAATCTGAAGGGCGACGAGCTGGTCGAGATCGACGGGCTGGACGCGATCAAGCCGCGCCAAAAGATGGTCGCCAAGGTCACCTTTGGCGACGGCACGGTGAAGAATGTGCCGATCATCTGCCGCATCGATACGCTGGATGAACTGGACTACTTCAAGAACGGCGGCATCCTGCAATACGTGCTGCGCGATCTGGCCGCGTAGCGGCCAGGCAGTAGGGCTTAGGCAATAGGCAGTAGGGAAATAGGATACCTACTGCCTACTGCCTACTGCCTAAGCTTCGGCGCCCCGAACCTTGCCGTCGCCGCCAGCAGCACGGCGAGCATCAGCGCGTTGAAGACGTGCCAGAGGAAATGCGTGCCGAGCGGGAAGCTGGCGCAGACGATCGGGTCGACCATGCGGCAGATGACCGAGACGACGAAGATCGCCGACCCGGTCAGATTGTACCAGCCGGCCCGGTTGCCGGTGGCTGCTACCCACACCCCGAAGAAGGCAAGCGCCAGGAAAGGCGGCAGGTAGCTGGTGGTGCCGTTCGAAGCCTGGCGCAGCCAGTCCGGCACGGCAAAGGTGATCAGTCCGGCGACGACATAGAAGGCGATGAAGACCGGGATCGCCTTGCCCCATGAAATGTCGAGGAAGCGGCGCAGGTTGAACAGCGTGTAGGCCAGCGTGAAACTGGCGATCGGCAGGATGTCGGCCCAGATCGTGCCTTTGGTGGCGAAGGTGTGGAACAGGGCCGAGCCGATGCCGATCGCCACCACCCACCAGGCCAGCACTTCGGCGAAAGCACCGGTCTTGTACCGCCGCACCTGCCGGACGCCCCACAGTCCCGCGGCAATGAAAACCAGGTTGGTCAAAGCATTAGCCGGCTCTGCCCAGAGTCCAGGCCCGGTCCGTTCGCAATAGAGATCGACGGGGGTCAGGAGAGTTTGCCACATAGTGAAGATGCTGCTCCCGAATCGAACCACGCCGTGAAATGCAATGGCCTCTCCTATTGCCCCCTTACCTGAGGTTGCAACCGCAAAATTTCACTGCAACGTGACTTCCCGTTGACTGTCGCTTCTGCCACATATTTTAGCAATCAGAACAAGGCCGGCGTCACCGGCGGGAATTGGAAAAGTCATGGCATTTCGAGGACGATTGCGGCTTGCGGCACTAGCGCTGGCCCTTACGGCGTTGGGCGGCGTGGCCCTGGCAGCCGAGCCTGAGAAGGCCGCGACCGACAAGCCGCAGACCGACAGGGGCCAAAGCGAAAAGCCTTTGGGCGTGGTCGAATTGTTCACCAGCCAGGGCTGCAGTTCCTGTCCGCCGGCCGACGAGTTCTTCGCCGAGCTCGCCGGCAAGGACGACATCGTAGCGCTCGCCTACCACGTCAATTACTGGGACTATCTCGGCTGGCAGGACACGCTCAGCACCAAGAAAAACACCGAGCGGCAGTATGATTACATGCGCTCCTTCGGCAGCCGCTCGGTCTATACGCCGCAAGCCGTCATCAACGGCCGCAGCCACGTCAACGGCGCCAGCCGCAAGGAGGTCGACGGCGCGCTGGCCCGCATGGACAGGACCGGCGAGGGCATGCGCGTCGGCATCAAGGTGAGCCGCACCAGCGACCGGGTCATGATCGACGCGGGCGACGCCGGCAACGGTCCGACCGATGCCCATGTGGTGATCGTCTATTTCGATCGGCCGCAGATGGTGCAGATCGGCCAGGGCGAGAACAGCGGCCGCAGCCTGACCTATTGGAACGCGGTCTCCGACATCCAGACCGCCGGCATGTGGCACGGCAAGGCGCAGCGCTACGAATTGCCGATGACCGAGATCGCCAAGAAGGGCGGCTGCGCCGTGCTGCTGCAGTCGGTCGGCAAGGACGGCATGCCCGGGCCGATCCTCGGCGCCGCCTTCATCCGCAAACCGGATCGTCTCTAGCTTTTTCCCTTCTCCCCCTGTGGGAGAAGGTGTCGCCGAAGGCGACGGATGAGGGGTGTTCCAGGGAACACCCACGTCTCACTCCGCTGGAACACCCCTCATCCGTCTCGGCGCTGTCGCGCCGATCCACCTTCTCCCACAAGGGGAGAAGGAGAGTCCCGCCAGCCCAATAAAAAACCGGCGTCAGCTTGCTTCTGACGCCGGTTATTCAGGTTTTGGGATCGTCGCACCTGATTTTTCCAAGGAAAAACCGAGGTTGGTTCGATCCGACGCTGACCCGTGGGCGGGGGGCTTGGGGTTTACGAGCCGGTGCCGGACCGAACCGTCTCAGGCAACGCCGGTAAATTCGTCGGACATTGGGGCATGAGCGCGGATTATTTGTGGCGAGAATATGGCGGAACATCACCAATTCCAACATGTGTTTCGCAAACGTGACTGGACGTTTGGGAAACCGCGCGACCGTGCGCGTGCTTAGCCGGCCCTCGCAATGCCATCGTGCCCTTGCAATTCCATCATGAAAGCGCGAACCTTGGCCGGCGCATGATTCAATCGAAGGATCGAGGCATGACCGATCGCAGCAGCGGGACGGAGGATGGGGAAGCATCCGGAATATTGATCCCGTTGCACGAGGCGCGCAGCGCACGCCTCGATCAGCCGGTGCGATTCGACCGGCGCGAATTAGACCAGATACTCAGGCTTTACGGACGCATGGTGGCGGCCAATGAATGGCGCGACTATGCCATCGATCATCTCACTGATCGCGCAGTCTTTTCCGTCTTCCGCCGGGCCAGCGAAGTGCCGCTGTTCCAGATCGTCAAGGACCCGAAGCTGGCGCGCCGGCAAGGCGCTTTCGCCGTCATCGCCGCCGGCGGCCGCATCCTGAAACGCGGCCAGGAACTCGGCCGTGTGCTTGGCGTGTTCGATCCCAAGCTGAGGGTCGTCGAGGCGTGAAGGGGAATTGAGGAACTGAAGAATTGAAGAACTGAGGAAAAGGGCGCTTGGCGCCTGACGCAGTGGCCGCCCCCTCCTTGTTCTTCAATTCTTCAGTTCTTCAATTCCCCTTGAGTCCCGAAACCTCCGTTCCGGCAATGATTCGGGATCGGGCGGCAATTCCGCGCCGCCATTCAGCGACAGCTGCATGAACACCGTGTCCAGCCAGCGACCGTGCTTGTAGCCCGATCCCTCCAGGCGCCCGGAATGGCGGAAGCCGAGTTTCTCGTGCAGCCGCACCGAAGCGCTGTCCGCATGGCCGTCGCCGATCACCGCGATGATCTGGCGGAAGCCCGCCGCGCGTGCCGTCTCGATCAGCGCCTGCATCAGCAGCGAGCCCACGCCCTGCCCTTTGGCCTCGGGCGCGACATAGACCGAATCCTCGATGACGAATCGATAGGCTGGGCGCGGCCGGAACGGTCCGGCATAGGCATAGCCGAGCACAATGCCGCTCTTCTGCGCCACCAGATAGGGAAAGCCGCCCGCCGCTAAGGTGTCGAATCGGTTGCCCATTTCGACGCGGCTGGGCGGCTCCAGCTCGTAGCTCGCCGTGCCATGCGCGACCGCGTCGGCATAGATTTCCGTGATTCGGTCGAGGTCGGCCGGCGTGGCGACTCTGATCGCAATATTGCTTATCATTGATACAGTTTGTTCCCTGCCTCGATGAGAGCAGAGGAGCACACAAAAGCAAAGGGCGGCCGTTGGGCCGCCCTTTGTAAGTCTATAGTCCAGAGTGAGACCGGGTAACCGCCTTTAGCGGCGCTGACCCATGAACTGCAGCAGGAACATGAACAGGTTGATGAAGTCGAGATAGAGCCTCAACGCGCCCATGATCGCCTTGCGGCCGGCGACATCGGACTGATCGCCCTCGTAGTACATCTCCTTGATGGCCTGCGTGTCATAGGCGGTGAGGCCGGCGAAGACCAGCACGCCGATCGCCGAGATGGCGAAGCCAAGCGCCGACGACTGCAGGAAGATGTTGATCAGCATCGCGATCAGCAGGCCGATCACGCCCATGACCAGGAACGAGCCGAACGCCGACAGGTCGCGCCTGGTCGTGTAGCCGTAGAGCGACAGACCGCCAAAGGCCGCGGCCGTGGCGAAGAAGGTCTGGGTGATGCTGGTGCCGGTGTAGACGAGGAAGATCGTCGACAGCGACAGGCCCACAAGGCCGGCATAGACCCAGAAGGTGGCCTGCGCCGCCCCTACGCTCATCGACTGGATGCGGAACGACAGGAACATCACGGCGGCGAGCGGCGCCAGAATGACGACCCAGCGGAACGCGCTGGCATAGATGAGCTGGCCGAAGGCGGTCAGCTGTCCGTCGCCGGTGATGGCGAGCTGGAACGCACCCCAGGCGGCAAGGCCGGTGATGAGCAGGCCAAGCCCCATGAGGTTATAGACTTTGATCATATAGGCGCGCAGGCCCTGATCGATATCGACGCGCGCGCCGGAGGCGGCGGACGTCTGGTAGTTGCGAATGGGATCAGCCATTGGAAATCCTCTGTTGCTTCTGCCCCGTCCGGTGACAGGTCCTTTGGGACCAGGCGCCGCTGGCAGGGCTCCAGCATGCCTGCCGCGAAATATGATGGTTCTTGACGTCAAGAACAAGACGGTAACGAGGCGTAACCCTTTGTGAGAAGGCAAAAAGCCGGGTTTCTGGCCATTGTCGCCTGCATTCTTACAAAGATTTAACCGGACCAACGGCTCTGGGCCCGCCGGGTCAGAGGTTGCGCAGCACCGGCGCCGCCTTGTGGCCGAGCACCCGCCAGGTGCCGGCAAGGCCGATGCCGACCGTCACCGTCAGCGAAGCCAGGATCGTTGCCACCGCGACTTCCGGCATGAAATGCGATGGTAGCGTCATGATATGGGCGACCACGAACCAGGCTGCGATGCCGCCGGCGACAAGCGAAAACAGCGCGGTCGCAAGGCCGATCAGCACATATTCCAGCGAGAAGGCGGTGATCAACGTCCGCCTTGTCGCGCCGAGCGTCTTCAATACGACCGCATCGTGGATGCGCGCCCGGTTGCCGGCGGCCAGGGCGCCCGAGAGCACCAGCACCGACGCGATCAAGGCCACGCCGGCGGCCGCGCGGATAGCCGTGCCGAGCTGCGCGACCAGCCGGTTGACGATGTCCAGCGCGTCCTTGACCCGCACCGTCGTCACCGCCGGAAAGGCACGCGTGACGGCATTGAGCAGCCTTCCGTCGTCGGCCGTGGTGGCTTGCCTGTCGGTCAGCGTCGCCAGCCAGCCATGCGGCGCCCCGGCAAAGGTATTGGGCGAGAACACCATGACGAAGTTGATGCCCATCGTCTCCCATTGCACCTGGCGGAAATTGGCTATTCTTGCCGTGACATTGCGGCCGAGCACATTGACCGTCACGCTGTCGCCGAGCCTCAGCCCGATCGCCTTGCCTTCCTCGGCCGAAAACGACACCAGCGGCTCGCCGGAATAATCCTGCGGCCACCAAATGCCTTCGGTCAGCGTCGCATTTTCCGGCTGCTTGGCGTCATAGGTCAGGCCACGGTCGCCGCGCAGCACCCAGGCGCCGTCGGCCGGGATCTTCACCTTGTCGACGTCGACGCCGTTGAGCGCCATTATGCGGCCGCGCAGCATCGGCACCTTGACCAGCGTTCCTTGCGGTGCCTCCTTGCCGACTAGGCTGGCGAAGGCATCGACGTCGCTGCTCTGGATGTCGACGAAGAAGAAGTTGGGCGCCCGCTCCGGCAGGCTGCCGGAGATCTGCCGCCGCAGGTTCCCGTCGATCAGCGCCAGCGTCACCAGAAGCGTCAGGCCGAGGCCGAGCGACAGCACCACCGAGGGCGTCAGCGCGCCGGGCCGATGGATATTGCCAAGCGCGAGCCTCAGCGAAACGAAACGCACCCGCGGGCTCTTTTTTGCGACCCACTGCACCAGCGCCGCCACCAGCCGCAGCACCAGGAAAGCAAAGACCGTCGCGCCGACGAAGATCGAGGCGATGCGGTAGTCGTTGGCCGAAAGGATCGCCAGCGCCGCCAGCGCGACGACGATTGCCAGCGCAGCGCCAACATAGGGCAGGCGCGGCAGCCCTCGGCTTTCGAAACCCATCTCGCGAAACAGCGCGGTTGCCGGCACGTCGCGGGCGCGGCCGAGCGGCAGCAGAGCGAAGGCCAGCGTCACCAGCAGGCCGAACAGCGCCGCCATGGCGAGCGCGCTCGCGTAGAAGCCGCCTTGCGCCGGCACCGGGATGACCGATTGCAGAAGCGCGCTCGCCACGAAAGGCATCGCTGCGCCCAGGATGAGCCCGAGCACGATGCCGAGGCCTGCGATCAAAAGGATCTGCACGAGATAGACGGTGAAGACGAAGCCGCCCGAGGCGCCGAGGCTCTTGAAGGTGGCGATGACGGCGCGCTTGCCGTCGAGATAGGCGCGCACGGCGTTCGCCACGCCGACGCCGCCGACCACCAGCGCCGTCAACCCGACCAGGGTCAGGAACTGCGAGAAACGCTCGATGTTGGCGGAGAGCGCGGGGGCGGCGTTGCTGCGCGTCCGGATCGACCAGCCGGCCTGCGGAAAGTCCTTCGCGGCTTGAACCTGGACATCCTTGATCCGCGCCTCTGAGGTGCCGTCGGGCAGCCTCACCCTATAGGCGTTCTCGACCAGGCTGCCGGGCTGCACCAGGCCGGATGCGGCAAGCCCCGCGCTCGAGATCATCAGCCGCGGCGCGAAGCCGAAACCGTCCGACACCGCATCCGGCTCGCTGACCAGCCTGGCCCGCAGCTCGAAAATGGCGCTGCCGAGCTTCAACCTGTCGCCGATATGAAGATTGAGCCGGTCGAACAAAAGATCGGGCGCGACGGCGCCGAACACGCCGGCCCTTTCGCCGAACAGTTCTTCTTTCGGCAGCGGCGGATCGGTCTCCAGCGCGCCGTAGAGCGGATAGGCCTCATCGACCGCCTTGGCTTCGACCAGCGCCTGGTCGGAGCCGTCCTCCAGCCGCGCCATCGAGCGCATTCCGGAATTCTGCGAGACCGTGCCGAGGCTCCGGATGAAGCCGAGCTCGGCGTCCGAAGCGCTGCGCTGATTGATCTGGAAGCGTAGATCGCCGCCAAGCAGCGTCTGGCCCTGGTTGGCGACGCCGGCGGAGATCGCCTGCGCCACCGAATTGACGCCGCCGATCGCCGCGACGCCCAGCGCGATGCAGGCAAGGAAGATCATGAAGCCGGACAGGCCGCCGCGCATCTCGCGCAACGAGAAGCGGATGGCGAGCTTCAGTGTTCGCATCAGGCCGGCACCTTCGCCGGCTTGGGCGCATCCTCGATCCGCCCCGAGCGCATCGAGACCTGGCGCGCGCAGCGCGCGGCAAGCGCGGGATCATGCGTGACCAGCACCAGCGTCATGCCGCGCTCCGCCGCCTTGGCGAACAAAAGGTCGGCGATCTGCCTGCCTGTCGCTTGGTCGAGATTGCCGGTCGGCTCGTCGGCAATAAGGATGCGCGGTGACGGCGCCAGCGCCCGGGCGATCGCCACGCGCTGCTGCTCGCCGCCCGAAAGCTCGCCCGGATAGTGCGTCACACGGTCGCTCAGGCCGACCGCCGCGAGCTCCCGCGCGGCCACGCCGAACGGATCGGCATGGCCGGCAAGCTCCAGCGGCACCGCGACATTTTCGAGCGCCGTCATATTGGGAATGAGGTGGAAGGACTGGAAGACGATGCCAATGTTTCGCCCACGAAACGATGCAATTCGATCCTCGCTTTTGCCGTTAAGCAGCTCGCCGGCTACTCGTACCGTGCCCGAATCGACCCTTTCCAGACCCGCAAGAACCATGAGCAAAGTAGATTTGCCCGAACCCGACGGACCGACGATACCGGTGGCCTCGCCGGCGCCCACATCCAGGCTCACGCCCTTCAGCACATGGACGGAGGACGCGCCCTCGCCGAGCGTCAGCGATACATCCCTCAATGCGATGACGGCTTCTGTCACAATGAAAGCGCCCTATATGTGGAAAAAGGAGACGGCCCGTGTCTCCTCCTTGGGTTGTTTCGGTCATATGGGGCTCGCCGCATGGCATTCAAACACCGTTTTGCCGCAGCTCCAGTCCTTTTTGCAGCCCTCATCCTTTTCCTCGCCCTTTGCGGCGCCATTTCGTCGGCGCGCGCTGCCACCTTCACCATCGTCGGCTTCGGCGACAGCCTGATGGCGGGCTTCAGTCTTGGCCCGGGCCAGGGTTTCACCGACAGGCTGCAGGCGGCGCTGAAGGCGAAAGGCCTTGACGTCACCGTCGCCAATGCCGGTGTCTCCGGCGACACGTCGAGCGGCGGGCTGGCGCGGCTCGACTGGTCGGTGCCGGACGGCACCCGGCTGGTGATCCTCGAGCTCGGCGCCAACGACATGTTGCGCGGCGTCTCGCCGGATATCCCCGAGAAAAACCTCGACGCCATGCTCGCCAAGCTGAAGCAGCGCAACATTCCCGTCCTTCTCGCCGGAATGCGCGCTGCGCCCAATCTCGGCGCCGATTACCAGAAGTCCTTCGACGCCATCTATCCCAAGCTCGCGGCGAAATACGATGTTCCGCTCTATGCGTTCTTTCTCGACGGCGTCGCCGGCCATCCCGAACTGCGGTTGGAGGATGGCCTGCACCCCAATTCGAAGGGCGTCGACGTCATGGTCGAGCGCATCCTGCCGATTGTCGAGAAGGCGATCGCCGACAATGGCGGCGCATCGTGAGGCCGGAATGCCACGGTTTCCGTTGGGGAAACCTTGTGGACAACAAACCACTTGCCCCGCGCGGATATCGATGATTCGCTAGGGCCGAGAGTTTCGATTCGAGGACAGGAGGCTTCACATGCCACGTCTTTTCACCGCCCTCGAAATTCCGCGTGATGCCGCTCTCTCGCTCTCCCTGCTCCGGGGCGGGCTGCCCGGAGCGCGCTGGATCGATGTCGAAAACTACCATCTGACGCTGCGCTTCATCGGCGATGTCGAGGGCCATGTCGCCGACGAGATCGCCAATGCGCTCGACAGGGTTCATCGCCCCTCTTTCCAGATGACGCTCTCCGGCGTCGGCGCCTTCGGCGGCAGGAAGCCGCATGCGGTATGGGCAGGCGTGTCGGCCTCGCCCGACCTGACGGCGCTGCAGGGCGAGATCGACCGCATCTGCCAGCGGCTTGGCCTGCCCGCCGACCCGCGCAAATTCTCGCCGCATGTGACGCTGGCGCGACTGCGCAACGGGAGCCCGCTCGACGTCGCGCAATATCTTTCGGCGCGCGGCAATTTTTCCGCGTTGCCCTTCCGCGTCGGCCGCTTCGTCCTGATGTCGTCGCGCGATTCGGTCGGCGGCGGCCCCTATATCGTCGAGGAGGCCTGGCCGCTGGTCGGCACCGATGCACTGACCTCGAGCCGCCTTGCCAGCGCCTCCGACGCCTCGCGGATCATGCGGTAGACGGACGCGAAGGCCTCGGCATCGTCGTAATAGGGATCCGGCACGTCTGCGGCCTTTCCCGTTGCAAAATCGAGATAGAGATGGACCCGGCCGCGCGCCGCCGGCGACGCCAGCGCCTTGAGGTCGCGCACATTCACGCGATCCATGCCAAGGATCAGGTCGAAGCGCGAAAAATCCTCCGGCGCTATTCTGCGTGCCCTTTGCCTGGAAATATCGATGCCATGGCTTATGGCGACCGCGATCGAGCGCGGATCGGGAGCGGAGCCGATCTCCCACCCACCGGTCGCCGCCGAATCGAGCACGATGCTGTGACCCATTCCGCGCTCGGCCAGTACAGCGCTCAAAACACCCTCGGCCAAGGGTGAGCGGCAGATGTTACCGAGGCAGACGAATAGGATGGATTTTATGGGCTTTGCGCTCATGTCGATCTATGGTGCGGGTCATTTTTCGAATAACACGGGAACCCGAAATGACGAGAGAGAAACTCACCAAGGAAGCGATCACTTCAGCACTGTCCGGTCTGGAGGGCTGGTCGCTTGCCGCCGACGGTGCCTCGATAAAACGCAGCTTCGTCTTCAAAAACTTCTCCGAGGCCTTCGCCTTCATGACCCGCGTGGCGCTGGCCGCCGAGAAGATGGACCATCATCCGGATTGGTCGAATGTCTACAAGACCGTCGACGTGACGCTGAACACGCATGATTCCGGTGGCGTGACGGCGCTCGACATCGAGCTCGCCAAACGGATGAACCGCTATTTCGGCTGAGGACGAGCAGCCTCGCTGTTCAAAGTTTGACTCGTCATTCCAGCGCGGAGCAAGGAGCGAAGCGACGCGCGCAGACCTTTGGAATCCATTCCGTGACCTATGAGCGTCGCGGCGGTGCTAATCGTGGCGAACGTTCGCGATTGGCCGAAGCTTGCGAACTTCGTCATCCACGGGCGGAGCGACGCGAAGCGGAGCGCAGACCCGAGGATGACGATCGGAGGGATGCCTCGGCCAATCACCGGACTGAGGCGTTTGCCAATCGCACCCACCAACCGGCATTCGGAGTGCTGCAGCACCATATCGCAGCCAAACGCCAGGTGATTCCGATTTTCCCGGCCAAGCAACCCCTAAACCCTTGCGGCAGCCTCTCCCTTTCACCACATTTTGTCGCGGCGGGCCGACGCAACCATGCGCCCGGCGGCCAAGGAGCGATTGATGGCGCAAGGTACCGGTTTCGATTTCTTCGGCTTCGGCGACAAGCTCGCCGGCGAAGGCGAAGTGCGCGAGAAATTCTGGCGCACCGCCAAGAAGGCGGCGCGGCAGATTCCGTTCATGGATGAAGTGGTCGCCGCCTATTACTGCGCCATGGACAAGGACACGCCGCTGCGTGCCAAAGGCATCCTGCTCGCCGCGCTCGGCTATTTCGTGCTGCCGTTCGATTTCATTCCCGACTTCATCGTCGGCCTCGGCTTTACCGACGACCTTGCCGTGCTGACCGCCGCGATCACCGCCGTCAGCGCCCATATCACGCCTGCCCACAGGCAGGCCGCCAAGGACGCGCTGGCTGATAGGAGCTGACCGCGGCCCGCTTCAAGACCGCAAATCAGCGCGTGCGAAAAGACAAACTCTTGCCGTTTTCGTGGCCTCCAACTCCGCGCCGGGACGTCGCGCCAGCCGCTTTTAACGGCGGCGGCGCGAATGGTGGCGGTTTCCTGGGGTGAGTTCCTTTTCTTCGAGGACAATTCACCGTTTGGTAACCCTGATTAAATCAAAATGAAGCGACGGCAGGACGCCAGGCGGCCCGCCTCCGCACCATTTGGAATACGGGAAGAACGATGCGCGGATTGATTGCTACAATTTCCAGCCTGGTCCTGGCGGCTGCGTTCGCGGCGCCGGCGCTGGCGCAGCAGGCGACGAAGATCGGCCAGCACAATGCGTGGGGCACCTACAGCTATCAGGCGGCGGGCGGCAAGGTCTGCTATGTGCTGACCGTGCCCACCGACAAGCAGCCGAAGACGCTCGACCATGGCGACATGTTCTTCTTCGTCAGCCAGCGGCCCGGACAGCAGGTGTCCTACGAGCCGCAGTTCATCGCCGGCTACAACTTCCAGGAAGGCTCGAAGGCCACCGTCACCATCGACAAGAAGTCGTTCTCGATGTTCACCCGCGGCAAGTCCGCCTGGGTCGAGAACGCCGCGGAAGAGCCGGTGCTGATCGCCGCCATGAAGACCGGCACCGACATGAAGGTGCAGGCGAAGTCCGGCCGCGGCAACCCCACCTCCTACGTCTTTTCGCTGAAGGGCATCTCGGCGGCGCTGTCCTCGATCGCCAAGTGCAAATAGGCAAGGCATCGCGGCCGCTATCTCCTACTGGTTATGAGTCCGGACTCCAGGTCAGACGGTCCAGGTCCAGTCGATCGGATAGTTGAAAATCGGGGTGAACGTCACGCCGACCGCCTCCATATCCCTGCGGCCGTCAACGACCATCTCCTTCAGCCGGTCCAACTGCGCCGCATGCTCGTCGGTGTCCCAGACGCTAACTTGAACGATCGAGCCCTTCGGCGAGACGCCCGCATAAAAATGAAGGAGCCCTGGCAGCCGTCTGATGGCCGGGATTATGTACTGCGAGGTTTTCTTGCTCGCGGCGTCGACCTCGGCGAATCGGCTCGGCTCGTAGCTGGCACGCGAGACGCGGACGACGGCGGTTGTTGGTAACGACTCGGCCATGGTGATTCTTTCTGTCATAGGGATCCTATCTCTTGGCTCGCTGAGATCTGCATCGCGGCCGCTGTCTCTTGCTGGCTATGAGTCGGACCTAAGCAATTCCGGGAAAATGCGAAGCGGTTTCCGCCGGTCCGAAGGTTAAGTTCAGCTCTCGACAGCCCGCCGCCGCCGGATTGCCTCGGCGATGAAAACCCGCGACAGCGCGTGGTAGAGCGGCTCGTGCGAGATCAGCCGCGCCGTGCCGTAACCCAGCATAGACGCGCACATCAGCGCAATCACATTGTCGTGGTTGCCGGTCATTTCGAGGATGATGACGAAGGCCGTCATCGGCGCCTGCACGACGCCGGCGAAATAGCCGGCCATGCCGAGCAGCGCCGCCGTGCCGGTGGCCGCGCCGAGGAGCAGGCCGAGCGTGCTGCCGAGGCCGGCGCCGACCGCAAGCGACGGCGCAAAGATGCCGCCCGGAATGCCCGACACCATCGAAAGCAGGCCAGCCGCGAATTTTTCCACGAAAAAGAAGGCCGGCAGCGGCGCGCCTTCGATCGCGCCGCGCGCCTGCGTGTAACCGGTGCCGAACGTCAGCCCTCCGGAGGCAATGCCGATCGCGGCCACGGCCAGCCCGCAGACAGCCGCCACGACCAGCGTGCGCGGCAGCGGCTGCAACGCATTCCAACGGCGGATACGCCGCATGGCTTTCAGCGCCAGCAGCGAAAACAGCGCGCCGACACCGCCGCCGATAATGCCGCAGGCCAGCACCAGCGGCCAGTCGGCGGCGAAGGCGACCGTGTCCTTGGCGACGCCGAAATAGGTGTAGTTGCCAAGCAGCCCCAGCGAGGCGAGGCCGGCCAGGATCACCGCCGTCAGCACCAGGCCGTTGGTGCGCGATTCGTAGGCGCGGCCCATTTCCTCAATGGCGAAGACGATGCCGGCAAGCGGCGTGTTGAAGGCCGCGGCGATGCCGGCGGCGGAGCCAGCCAGGATCAGGCCGCGCGCCTGCGCCATGCCGCCCCAGCGCGCTGCCTGCAGCATCAACGAAGCACCGACCTGCACTGTCGGACCCTCGCGGCCGATCGAGGCGCCGCAGGCGAGGCCGATGACGGTGAGCACGATCTTGCCCACCACCAGCCTGAGCGACAGGATGTGGCTGCGATCGTCCTCGTCGCGCAGATGCCGCGCCGCGATCGCCTGCGGAATGCCGCTGCCTTGCGATCCCGGGAAGAAGGAATGCGCCAGCCAGGCGCAAGAGACGAAGCCGAGTGGCGTCACGACCAGCGGCAGATAAAATCGCCAGCCGCCATCATTGCCCGTGATGGCGTGAAACAGGGTCTGCGCGCGGTCGGCGAGCAATGCGAACAGAACGCTGATCAGACCGATCGAGATGGCGCCGGCCCAGAAGACGAGACGCGGCTGCCAGACGCGCCGCGATACCCACATCGCCTGCGAGCGCCGCAACATACGGTATTTTCGAGATAGCCCGGCCATGTCCGCCTTCGAGATGGAAACCCAGCCCTAGCACAGGCTGAGGGTCGATCAAGACCACAAGGTCGAGGGCGCCATCGCGCAGGCGCTCAGGATTGTCCCGCCGGCTGTCGTGCCGACGGGAATGCAAGGCAAGCAAGGTTCGAATTCACATCGCCATTTTTTCACATTCGGCCTGGGCCTTCTTGGTCGACGTATCGATCATGTAGGCTTTGCCCTTGGCGTCGGTGATCATCATCATGCAATGCTTGATCGGCTTGGCCATCTTCATCATGTCGGCGCTCATCTTGGCGTCCGGCATCATGGTGCCCATGTGACCGTCCGGCATGATCGCGGTAACCTGGCCACCCTTCATCATGGTCATTGCGCCCATCGTGTCTTCGGCAAATGCCTGCGAGGCGGAAAGACCGACGAGGCCGGCGATAAGAACGAACTTGATCGAGTGCATCCGGAAAACTCCCATTGTTGCGGGGCATGGTCGCCCCTTTCAGGTTCGCGGATGCGCTTCGATTGGTTACGCCAACACGAATATGTGATCGATTTTCCGGCCGGCGGGAGCGGCGGCGGGTTACGGTCAGCGGCCATCGCCGGCGGACGGATACCCCAGGTAAGGCTGTGCCGATCCGCGTCTTCGTGAGAACCGTCCCGGCACTGCGCCGATCCACCTTCTCCCACAAGGGGAGAAGGAAAAGCCCGGGCGCATGACTTCATCGCCGAGCTGTGCTATGCGCCGCGCTTCCTTATCCGGCCGATGCTGAAATCGGCCGCAAATCGCTTATATTGGCGCCACCATGACCGTTTCGCTTGATCTTACCGCCGAAGGCGCCCGTGACGCCTTGCGCCGCGCAGCACCGACCGAGAAGCCGTCGCTGATCGGCCTGACCCGCGCCGAGCTTGGCGCCGCCCTTGTCGAGGCCGGCATCGTGCCGGAGCGCCAGGCCAAGATGCGCGCCCAGCAGCTCTGGCACTGGATGTATGTGCGCGGCGTCTCCGACTTCGCGCATATGTTCAACATCTCCAAGGATCTGCGCGCTGTGCTCGACAAGCACTTCACCGTCGCGCGGCCCGAGATCGTCGAGGAGCAGATCTCCGCCGATGGTACGCGCAAATGGCTGTTCCGCTTTCCGCCGCGCGGCGCCGGCCGTCCGGTCGAGATCGAGACCGTCTACATTCCCGAGGAGGGCCGTGGCACGCTCTGCATCTCCTCGCAGGTCGGCTGCACGCTGACCTGCTCCTTCTGCCACACCGGCACGCAGAAGCTGGTGCGCAACCTGACGACGGAAGAGATCCTGGCGCAGTTGCTCACCGCGCGCGACCGTCTCGGTGATTTCCCAGACCGCGACACGCCGGACGGCGCCATCGTGCCGGCTGAAGGCAGAAAAATCTCCAACATCGTCATGATGGGCATGGGCGAGCCGCTCTACAATTTCGAGGCGGTGAAGAAGGCGCTGCTGATCGCCTCCGACGGCGACGGCCTGTCCCTGTCGAAGCGCCGCATCACGCTGTCGACCTCGGGCGTCGTCCCTGAGATCGCGCGCACCGGCGAGGAGATCGGCGTCATGCTGGCGATCTCGCTGCACGCCACCAATGACGATTTGCGCGACCTTTTGGTGCCGATCAACAAGAAGTACCCGCTGAAAGACCTGATCGGCGCCTGCAAGGCCTATCCGGGTCTCTCCAATGCCAAACGCATCACCTTCGAATATGTGATGCTGAAAGACGTCAACGATTCGCTCGACGACGCCAAGGCGCTGGTGAAGCTCTTGAAGGGCATTCCGGCCAAGATCAATTTGATCCCGTTCAACCCATGGCCCGGCACCAACTACCAGTGCTCGGACTGGGAGACGATCGAGAAGTTCGCCGACTACATCAACAACGCGGGCTACGCCTCGCCGATCCGTACGCCGCGCGGCCGCGACATCCTCGCCGCCTGCGGCCAGCTCAAGTCGGAATCGGAGCGCATGCGCAAGGCCGACCGCCTGGCGCTCGAAGCCATGATGATCGCGGGGCACGGCGAGGCTTGAGACGCCTCATCGCCTATCTCGTCCGCTTCGCCGTCATCCTGGCCGGCTACGTCGTGGCCTCGCTGTCGGCGAGCGCCTTCCTTAACGTCCTGTTCCTGGCGCATCTGGGCTATACCCCCGCCAATCCGGAGCCAACGGCGACCGCCTCACTCTATTTCTCGGTGCCTTTCGTGGCACTGTTCGTCGCTTATTTCGCCTTTATGCCGACGGCTGTCGTGATCCTGATTGCCGAAGCGCTCGGCCGGCGTGACTGGCTGTTCTACGCGCTGGCCGGCGCCGTCGTGGCCGGCATCTTCCTCGGTTTCGTCCACCGCAGCGCCGATATCAATTTCGATGTCACCGAGACCAACGCCAGGCTGGCCGTGATCGGCAGCGGCATGGTCGGCGGCATCTTCTATTGGCTCTCCGCCGGGCGCTGGGCCGGAAGCTGGCGCCGCGCGCCGCTGCTCGACCTGGAGCCATAGGCCGCACCCGGCTGAACTCAGCCAAACTCCGCCTTGACCCCGGTTCGATGCTCCCGCATCACTGGAGCGCCATGCCGAAGATGCCGCAACCGGGCGCCAAGCCCCTCGTCACACCACTTGCCGCCCAGGGGCTGAGGCCTGTTTTTGTCGACCGCTGGAGCGACAAGGTTCGAATCCGCACGCTCAGGCCAGCGGATGTGACAACTGAGATCGCGGCGTGGCTCACCGATCCTGCGGTAATGGAAGGCTTGAATGCCCCGCGGAAGGCAATGGGCCTCGACGCCTTTCGCGCCTATGTCGCGAGCTTCGACAATCTGAAGCGCAACCTGATGACGATCCTTGGCCTGCCGGGCGATCAGCCGCTCGGCCTGGCCGTGATGGAGGTCGATCTACGCCATCGGCTCGGCTCGCTGCACCTCATCATCGGCGACCCGGAAAACCGTGGCAAGAATGTTGCCTTCGAGGCGTCCGCCGTTCTGCTCAGGCATTTCTTTCGCGAGAGGAAGCTCGAAAAGGTGACCTTTCAGCCGCTGGCGCGTAACGCCGCGGCCATCGCCGTGTGCGAACGTTTCGGGTTGCGGCTCGAAGGCACGCTGCGTGCGCATCGCATCGACGGCAAGACGGGCAAGCGTCTCGACCAAATGCTCTATGCGCTGACATTGGATGAATATGACGAGCGCATTCGGTCGTTGGAGGCGGCCGGGCTGGTTCGTCCTTTCGCCGGCCCTGGCCTCCCGACCCAAAGACTGCCCTAGAACCGGTACGCCACGCCGAATTTCACAGTGTCGAGGGACGGCCGGAAACTTGCGCCAGCGGTGCCGCCCGGCCCAGGCTCGATCTCATCGAAAATGTAGTGAAGATACTCCGCCTTCAGCGACCACTTGTCGGCCAGTGCGTACTCCGCGCCAACCCCGATCACACCGCCGAATTTCACGCCGGAAAAATCCGAGGTCGACGAGGGCAGGAAAAACGGAGGGGCCGGAACAAAAGTTGGACCTGAATAGGACGTTGCCTGAAAATGTCCGGCCGCTACACCGCCGGTCGCATAAGCGAGCAGACGATCCGTCGCGGTATAGCCGGCCCTCAGCCGCGCCGTCGCCACCCAATCGACGTCGTAGGTGTAGGCTTCGCCCTTGCCGCCGGTAAATGCAGCCTCATCGCCGAAGGTGGTGTCATGCATGCCGACAAAATCGAAATCGCCGACGACGCCGTAGACGAATTTTCCGCTCTGCCAATCATGCCCGGCATAGATGCCCCCGAGATAACCATCCTTTTGGTGGCTGCCGTCGAAGTTTGTCGTGTCGGCATCGAAATCGACGGAGGAGTGGGCATAGCCGCCCTCCACGCCGACATAAGATCCCGACCAGTTGTAAGTCGCGTCCTGCGCGCTGGCCTCGCCGACCAGCCCGATCATGGCGACAGACGCCAAGAGTAAGCTCTTCATTAGTATTAGTCCCCCATGCGCCCTCGCGAATCTTCTAGGCGGGCAGAATCGGGGTGACAAGAGCAGCAGTGCAACAGCGCCGGCGAATTTTGCGGATGGCTAACGCCTACTTGGCCTGCGCCGTCAGGATCTTGAGCGCGAAGGCCGAGAACACGCCGCCGAACAGATAATCGACCACGCGCGTGACGCGCGGGCTCGCCTTCATCGCCGCCGAGAACTTTTCCGCCGCCAGCACCATCGGCACCGTCACGGGTATCGACAGCACGACGAACATCATGCCGAGGAAGAACAGCTTGCCCGATGCGTATGGATCATGCGCGGAGACGAACTGCGGCAGGAAGGTCATGAAGAACAGGATTATCTTGGGGTTGAGCAGGTTGACGCCGAGCCCGGCCGCCCAGCTGCGGAACAAGGAGACTTGCGGTCCCGTCCTCTTCTCCGGCGAGAAGGCCGAGCCTTTCGTCACGGCCTGAAAGGCCAGGAACACCAGATAGCCGGCGCCAAAAATCTTCAGGACGAAGAAGGCCATTGGTGAAGCGACGATCAGCGCCGAGATGCCGACCACCACCAGCGTGGTGTGGATCAGCGTGCCGGTGAGCGCACCGGCCATCGAGGCGAAACCGGTGGCACGGCCCTGGCTCAGCGTGCGCGACACGAACAGCGTCATGTCCGGTCCCGGCGTGATCGCCAGGATGACGGTGGCAATGGCGAACTGGATCAGCGTGGTGGTGTCGGGAATGAAGGACATTGGCTCGCCCCTGCGAGATGGATCGCAAATCCCTATAGCGCAGCCAGCCAGGCCATGCCAGCAGCTGACTGGCGCGGCCTCTGGTCCAGCAAAAGACAGGCGATCCGCTCCAGGCAATCGTTGATGTTGGCGCCGCCCCTCATTGCCCTGCCGGGCATTTCTCCCCGTATAGTGTCGGGGAGAAAGGGCTGGCCGCGGCGTTGGCGCTTTTCTTTCAGCGCTGGCGATTGGCGAAACCATCGATGAGAGCGCCCCTCTCCCCGTCACTATACGGGGAGAGGATGCCGGCAGGCAGGTGAGGGGCGGCGCCGGCGCCCGGAAGAACCTGAAGCGATCGCGCCGGCTGAATCACCGCTCAACTCTTGCGTGGCCCGGAAAGGCCGTGATACCTCGCCCGCGAAGCTATTTGCCGCGGAACCGCCAAAGATGTCCAAGATCAAGAACGTCAGGAAAGTCGTGCTCGCCTATTCCGGCGGCCTCGATACCTCCATCATCCTGAAATGGCTGCAGACCGAGCTCGGCGCCGAAGTCGTTACCTTCACCGCCGATCTCGGCCAGGGAGGCGAGTTGGAGCCGGCGCGCAAGAAGGCCGAGATGATGGGCATCAAGGACATCCGCATCGTCGACGTGCGCGAGGAATTCGTCGCCGACTTCGTCTTCCCGATGTTCCGCGCCAACACCGTCTATGAAGGCACCTACCTGCTTGGCACCTCGATCGCCCGGCCGCTGATCTCCAAGCATCTGGTCGAGATCGCCAGGGAGACCGGGGCCGACGCAATTGCCCACGGCGCCACCGGCAAGGGCAACGACCAGGTCCGCTTCGAGCTTTCGGCTTATGCGCTCAACCCCGACATCAAGGTCATCGCGCCTTGGCGCGACTGGTCGTTCAAGTCGCGCACCGATCTGATCAACTTCGCCGAGCAGCACCAGATCCCGGTGGCGAAGGACAAGCGCGGCGAAGCGCCCTTCTCGGTCGACGCCAACCTCTTGCACTCCTCCTCCGAGGGCAAGGTGCTGGAGGATCCGTGGAGCGAGCCGCCGGAATTCGTCCATCAGCGCACCGTTTCGCCGATGGATGCGCCCGATGTCGTCACCGAGATCGAAATCGAGTTCCTGAAGGGCGATCCGATCGCGCTCAACGGCAAGAAGCTGTCGCCGGCCACCATGCTGGCGGCGCTCAACGACCTTGGCCGCGACAACGGTATCGGCCGGCTCGACCTGGTCGAGAACCGCTTCGTCGGCATGAAGTCGCGCGGCGTCTATGAGACGCCCGGCGGCACCATCCTGATCGCCGCCCATCGCGCGATCGAATCGATCACGCTCGACCGGGGTGCGGCCCACCTCAAGGACGAGTTCATGCCGCGCTACGCGGAGCTCATCTACAACGGCTTCTGGTTCTCGCCCGAGCGCGTCATGCTGCAGGCGATGATCGACAAGAGCCAGGAAGACGTCGAAGGCACGGTGCGGCTGAAGCTATACAAGGGCAACGTCATCGTCACCGGCCGCAAGTCGAAGAAGACGCTTTATTCGGACGCGCTCGTCACCTTCGAGGACGATCGCGGCGCCTATGACCAGAAGGATGCCGAGGGCTTTATCCGGTTGAACGGATTGAGGCTGCGGACGCTGGCAGCGAGGAACCGCCGCTGAAACTGCTGATCTCCCCCGCGGGATGCCCGGCAGGGCAGAGGGGAGTGCTGTCTCGGCAGCCCGTCCTTCGCGGCTTCACGCGCGAGAACCCCTCTGTCGCGTCGGCGACATCTCCCCCCGAGAGGGGGAGATTCCCGCGTTCCCGGCTTTCGCCAATCTCCAAGTCCAACAAAAAAGCCCGGCGCATGGCCGGGCTGTTCTGCTCAACAGAGATTCAAGATCAGTTCGCGTCGATCGCCTCGGCGATTTGGGCGATGGCCTGCTGATAGACGCTTGCCGAATTCCAGCCGGCGATCGCGCCCATATTGGCCTGATAGCTCGCGCCGGCTTGCCAGCCATGGCCTTTGAGGAAGTTGGCGGTCGACGCCAAAGCCGTGTTGCGGTCGCGCAGGTTTCCGCTGCCGACGCCATATTTCAGCACGTTTCCGGGCAGGAACTGCGTGTGGCCGATCTCGCCATGCATGGCGCCGACCGAGGAGGCGCTCAGCGCGCCGCGATCGACCAGCTTGAGCGCGGCGATGGCATGCGGGGTGAAATAGTCCGGACGGCGGCAGTCATAGGCCAGCGTCAGGATGGCCGAGACCGTGTTCTGGTTGCCCATCGAAGCGCCGAAACCGGTTTCCATACCCCAGATGGCGAGCAGCACGCCAGGCGGCACGCCATAGGTCCGCTCGATATCGGCGAACATCGCCGCGTTGGCCTTCTTCAGCGCGCGGCCCCTCGAGATGATCGCGGAAGCGCCGCGGCGCTTCATGAACGCCTCCACCGAGCCGCTGAAAGCCTTGTGGATGGCGCGGTCGGCGGAGATCGTCCTTGTCGCGTAGGTCGCCCCGGCCAGCGCCGACAGGCCCCTTTGGCCGACCCCGTTGGCCTTGGCCTCGGCGGCAAAGTCCTGCTTCCAGGCGTCGAAGCCGGCGCCGCTCTTGCCACAGCTGGTCGCGGCTTCAGCGCCTGTCGCCAGCCCAAGCATCGCCACCACCGCCGCGGCGGCCACGAAAATCCTTCTTTTGGCAAAAAATGCCATGTCCTTCTCCTGGTTGCCTGAATCACGTCCCGGTTGTGAATTTGCCAGCGAAACGTCCGGTTGTCACCGCCCTCGCGGGGACGTGACACCCGACCCTGGCGAAAGAAGGGCAACTTGCCTACGATCAGGCACCAGGTGTGGCGGGCTTGCCTCATGAACGACGTTGATGTCGTGATCATTGGCGCCGGTTCCGCGGGGCTTGCTGCGGCAAAGGCGCTTCGAGCGGCCGGCGGAAACACACTCGAAGAGCCGGGCGTAACTTGAGCCCGCCCACGCCCTTATGACCGGAACGCCGAAAAACCGTGGAACAATTCGTGAGCGTCCGAAAGACACTTTAGCCGGAACGCATAAGCTTTGGTTTCGTTTCGGAGCGCGAGGGAGCGTTTTGAAAACGGAGTGAAACCATGAACCGCGTCTTGTTTCCGGCGCTTGCCGGCGCGCTGCTCGCCATGTCGGGCACGGCTCTGGCCGACACCGCCGTCTCGGCGGTGGCCGATCTCAATGTGCGCGCCGGCCCCGGCCCGCAATATCCCGTTATCGGCGTGCTGGCCGCCGGCCAGTCAGCCACACTCACTGGCTGCATCGAGAACAGCAAATGGTGCACGATCGCCGAAGCTGGCGGCAATGGCTGGGTCTATTCCGACTATGTGACGGGCGATTTCGGCGGCAGCCGCGTCGTGCTGACTCGCCGGCCGGCCGATGCCGGCATCGCCGTCGTGGCGCCGCCGACCGACAACGTCTACACCACGGACATTTACACCGGAGCGATCGTTCCCGGCGACGACCCCGATGCAATCGAGTCGATCGGCAGACCGCCGGCCGAGGTCGGCACCTATGTCGCCGCGCACCGGGTCGATCCGGTCTATCTCGACGGCGAGGTGGTGACGGGCGCCACGCTGCCCGACACGGTCGAGCTGCGCGAAATCCCGGATTACCGGTATCGCTATGTCTATGTGAACAACCAGTCCGCGCTGGTCGATCCCGGCACGCGGCGTATCGTCTATGTGATGCGCTGAGCGGGCTTGATCGCTGTCATAAGAGCGGCCGCCAGCGATGGCGGCCGTTTTGCTTGCTCCCCCGACCGAAACTCAGGCAGCTTGCATCTGCTCGATCGACGCGATTTCGGCCTTCTTTGCCTCGCCTTCCACCGCGAGATCGTAGCTGGCCTGCATGTTCATCCAAAACCGGGGCGTCGTGCCGAAGAACTTGGCAAGGCGAAGCGCCGTGTCTGGTGTTACGGGCGTGGTTTCGCTCACTAGGCGCTCGATGCGCGTGCGAGGAACATGTAGCTTCTTGGCCAACGTATATGGTTTCAGCCCAAGCGGGACCAGATACTCCTCACGGAGGGTTTCGCCCGGATGGATCGGCGGGAAGATGCTGGCAGCCATCTTCATTTCCTTTCTGGTTGCGGGCACATGCCCTAATGATAGTCGGTGATCTCTACATCCTCGGCTGCACCTTCCACCCATCTGAAGCAGATTCTGAATTGGTCGTTGATGCGAATAGAGTACTGTCCGGCACGATCGCCCTTCAGCGTCTCCAACCGGTTGCCCGGCGGCGTTCTCAGGTCGATTAGTTCATCAGCGTTGTCTAACATGCACAGCTTGCGTTGAGCCACGCGAACGAGATCGGCGGGAAAGCCCTTCGGAGATCGCCCTTGCGCAATCCGTTCTCTTGTTTTTTGAACGAGCGTATCAACAGTGCCTCCGCGTATCGTATCGTAACGTGATACGGCACGATTGTCGTTAGAGACGTATCGTTCTATGATCCGATTGCTAAACCGATTCCCTGGCGAGCCCGGCAAGACGATTGCACGGTAACCACTGATCCCATAGATCATGCGACCCGAAAGCCTTCGGCAGGGGAGCCGCGTGACGATCGAAAATGCCGCCTTCGAGCGCTACCGCCGCTCGCCGAACGAAAAGACCACCTTGCTGCGCCTGCCGTTCGGAACGGCGATCGTCGTCGTGTGCTGGATGGCCGCGACGGCATTGGTGCTGTTTGCCGGCACCTATGCCTACATCGTCTGGCATCTCCCCGGCCCCTCGACCGGGCGCTACATGCAGGACTTCCTGGCATCGCCCGTCGGCATCCTCAGTGCGCTGACCTCCTTTGCCGGCATCTGGATCGGGCTTTGGGTGGCGATGCGCTACGTGCATGGCGAGCCGCTCTCGGCTCTATTTGGCGTCACCCGCCGCATCGCGGGCGGCGATTTCCTCAAGGGCCTTGTTGCGGTCCTGATCACCTCGCTCTTCTCCGAGGTCCTGCTCTATTGGCTGCAGCCGGAGATCGCGCGCGGACCGATCGCGTTATCATCCTGGCTGCTCTTCCTGGTGCCGATCGTGCTGCTCGCCTTCCTGCAGACGTCGTCGGAAGAAATGCTGTTTCGCGGCTATCTGCTGCGCGCGCTCGCCTATCGCTTCAAGAGCCCGCTGATCTGGGCGGTGCTGCCGGGACTGCTGTTCACGTCGCTGCACTGGAATTCGGCCTCGACGCTCGCCATCAATGCCTGCGTGCTCGTCTCGATCGGCGCCTTTGCCCTGCTGCTCACGCTGCTGGTCTATGTCACCGGCAACCTCGGCGCCGGTTTCGGCGCCCATCTGGGCAACAACCTGACCGGCTTCCTGCTGATCTCGCACCAGGAGGGCTACAACTCCTTCGCGCTGCTCAACGCCAGGCCCCTCGAAGGCCCGGGCTGGACCAGTCTGGACGCAGCTCTTATCGCCGCGATCGGGGTCGTCAGCACGCTTTTGACGATGCTGCTGCTTTTGCATCGGCGTTCGCCGCTCAAGGTCGGGACGAGCAGCCAAAGCCCGCGGTGAGCCGCCTCAAATCGCGGCGTCTTGGCTGGATTTGAGGAATGTTTTTTGATGCATGTCGTTGCCGCAAAACCGCTGCGCACTTTTGCGCGACATGCATTAGCCTTGACTCTGCAGCCGATTTCCTGTCTAGAGCCGCTGAATTCCGCGACGAGTTTTCTTTCGCGAAAGCCGACCAGGACGCCGAAGCCTCTTTGAGGCCAAGTGCTGTAAAGAGATCCTGGAGGCCAACACCCGGCAGCGCAATGCGCCCCCGGGTGCTTTTTGGCTTTGCGCTTTTGCTTGGCGACCCGGCGCGAACGCACTACCTCTCGGGGCGAATGAACCGAGATCAAGGACCGCAGATGTTTGAAGCACTTCAGGAGCACACAAGAGGCGTGGAGGGCCCCCGGCCCGACAGGGATCGCTATGAAACCAAGGCGCTTCTGCGCGGCGGGTTGACCGATGTTTGAGTCCCTACAAGAGCGCCTTGGCTCCATCCTGAACGGCCTGACCGGCCGCGGCGCGCTGTCCGAGGCGGATGTCTCGGCAGCACTTCGCGAGGTGCGTCGTGCGCTGCTCGAGGCCGACGTCGCGCTGGAAGTGGTTCGCTCCTTCACCGACAAGGTGCGCGAGAAGGCGGTCGGCGCGGCGGTGCTGAAGTCGATCAAGCCCGGACAGATGGTCGTCAAGGTCGTCCATGACGAGCTGGTCGACATGCTGGGTGCCGAAGGTGTCGCCATCGACCTCAACGCGCCGGCGCCCGTCGTCGTCATGATGGTCGGCCTGCAGGGCTCCGGCAAGACGACCACTTCGGCCAAGATCGCCAAGCGCCTGGGCGAGCGGCAGAACAAGAAGGTCCTGATGGCCTCGCTCGACACGCGGCGTCCCGCCGCGCAGGAGCAGCTGCGCCAGCTCGGCGAGCAGACCAAGGTCGCCACGCTGCCGATCATCGCCGGCCAGAGCCCGGTCGATATCGCCAAGCGCGCCGTGCAGGCGGCCAGGCTCGGCGGCCATGACGTCGTCATCCTCGACACCGCCGGCCGCACCCATATCGACGAGCCGTTGATGGTCGAGATGGCCGACATCAAGAAGGTGTCGTCGCCGCACGAGATCCTGCTGGTCGCCGACTCGCTGACCGGCCAGGATGCCGTGAACCTTGCCAAGAGCTTCGACGAGCGCGTCGGCATCACCGGCCTTGTGCTGACCAGGATGGACGGCGATGGCCGTGGCGGCGCCGCCCTTTCCATGCGCGCCGTCACCGGCAAGCCGATCAAGCTGATCGGCACCGGCGAAAAGATGGACGGGCTGGAGGAATTCCACCCCAAGCGCATCGCCGACCGCATCCTCGGCATGGGCGACATCGTTTCGCTCGTCGAGAAGGCCGCCGAGACCATCGACGCCGAACAGGCGGCGGCGATGGCCAGGAAAATGCAGTCGGGCAAGTTCGACCTGAACGACCTCGCCCAGCAGCTTCAGCAGATGTCGAAAATGGGCGGCATGGGCGGCATCATGGGCATGATGCCCGGCATGGGCAAGGTGAAGGACCAGCTCGCCGCCGCCGGTCTCGACGACAAGATGTTCGGCCGCCAGCTCGCCATAATCTCCTCGATGACCAAGGCCGAACGCGCCAACCCAGATATGCTGAAGCACTCGCGCAAGAAGCGCATCGCCGCCGGTTCCGGCACCGACGCGGCCGAGATCAACAAGCTCTTGAAGATGCATCGCGGCATGGCCGACATGATGAAGGCCATGGGCGGCAAGGGCAAAGGTGGTGGCCTCATGCGCGGCATGATGGGCGGCCTTGCCTCGAAAATGGGCTTGGGCGGCATGATGCCTGGCGGCCCCGGTGGCCTAATGGGCGGCATGCCCGACCTGTCGAAGATGGATCCCAAGCAGCTCGAGGCCTTGCAGAAGCAGGCGCAGGCAGCCGGTCTCGGCAAAGGCATGCCGGGCGCTATGCCCGTTGGCGGCGGACTGCCGGGCCTGCCCGGCGGCATGAAGCTGCCCGGCCTTCCGGGCCTGGGCGGCGGCGGGCTGCCTGGTTTGGGCAAGAAGAAATGAGCGGGCGATGAACGAGGAGAAAGACATGGCCGACGCACGCGCCATTCTGGCCGGCTACCGCGCTTCGATCGACAACATCGACGCCGCCCTCATCCATATGCTGGCCGAGCGCTTCCGCTGCACCAAGGCGGTCGGCGTGCTGAAGGCCGAGCATGGCTTGCCGCCCGCCGATCCGGCGCGCGAGCAGCAGCAGATCGCCCGCCTGCGCCAGCTGGCGAAGGATGCGCATCTCGATCCGGATTTCGCGGAGAAGTTTTTGAACTTCGTCGTCCGCGAAGTGATCCGGCACCACGAACAGATCGCCGCTGCCAACGGCGTGACGAAAACCGGCTGACAACCAGCCTGAACCGATCAACGAAATCAGAGCTTTTAGGAGAAAAGAAATGGCACTGAAGATCAGACTGGCCCGGGCGGGCTCGAAGAAGCGTCCTTACTACCACGTTGTCGTCGCCGACGCCCGTTCGCCGCGCGACGGCCGTTTCATCGAGTCGCTGGGTTCCTGGAACCCGCTGCTGCCGAAGGACGGCGAGCGCGTCAAGGTCGATGCCGACCGCGTCAAGCATTGGCTATCGCACGGCGCCCAGCCGACCGACCGCGTGCTGCGCTTCCTCGACGAGGCCGGCCTTGCCAAGCGTGACGCCCGCTCGAACCCGAACAAGGCGCTGCCCGGCAAGAAGGCGCAGGAACGCGCTGCGCTGTTGAAGAAGGCCCAGGAAGACGCCGCAGCAGCGGCTGCCGCCGCGACCGCCGCTCCGGCCGAGGCTGAAGCCGCTACCGCCGAGTAAAAACGCGACCTTCCTTGCGTACAAAACGGCGGGCAAGTGCCCGCCGTTTTTCTTTTGGATCGGGATGCCTCAGTAGCCGGACGGGCAGCGCGCCACATAGACGCGCCCGTAACGGTCGCGATAGCGGCACTGGCCGCTTTCGCTGGCATGACCGATCAGCGCGCCGGCGACCGCGCCGACAGCGCCGCCGACAACCGCGCCCTGCACTGGATTGTTGGCAACCGCGGCGCCGACGGCCGCACCGCCCAGGCCGCCAATCGCGGCACCTTTTTCCGTCTGCGAGCACGCGCCGAGCGCTGCCGTCAGCACCAAAATGGTCAGTATCTTCTTCATTGTGGTTCCTCTCTCGCGGGGATCGCAGTTCTCGCCGCCATGGTCTAAACTCACGGACGGCTAATTTGATCCCGAAGAGGATGAAGATGGCCGATTGGCGCCGGCGCAGGTTGCGCCGGCATCTCACGATCTCATTGAAACAAATAGCTTTTCTATCGTTCGGTCGCGCGTCTCAGATTGTCGAGCCCGGCCTCGAAATCCTTGCCGATCAGCGTATCGAAGTTCATGAACAAGCCCATCAGCTTGGCGATGAACGGCCTGGCGCCGCGCATTGCCCAGGTGACCGTCGTGCCGTTGCCGGACGGCGAAAGCGAGAAGTCGACGGTGTTGTTGGCCCTGAACGGCTTCTCGAAATCGAGCTTCAGCGACACCAGCGACGATGGCGCCGAACCGGTGATCTCCATACGGCCCTTGCCGGCCTTGGAATTGCCTTCCCAGGCATAGGTGGCACCCTTGCCGCTTTCGGCGCCGGAAAGCGCGCGCTTCATCTCAGGATCGAGCTTTTCGTAGGGCGACCATTCGGGCCAGCGCCTGAAATCGTTGATCAGCGGGAAGATCGTTTCGGCCGGCGCCCTGATGCTGGCGGAACGGGTAACGACGAAGTCGTTCGGCCGTGTCGCGGCGTAGATCAGCACGGCGGCGATGATGACGACGAGGATGATGACAATGGTGGTGAGCATCATGGTTTCCTCCGCCTATCGGCTGAACGGGATCAGCGCCCGCACTCTTTGGTCGCGCAGATAGAGCCCGCCCCACAGGATGATGCCGAGATAGACGCCGAACAGCGTGTGCGAGAAGAGCGGGTTGCCGATCCGCACATGGGTCGAGATCGCGCCGCCCATATAGGCGGTGAGCAGGATGGCGCCGAGCACCGAGGTGCGCGGCAAGGCATAAAGCGCGGTCGAGATCAGCCCGACGATCCCGATCAGGCGCGCGACATTGGCGTCGGCCGGCCAGCCGAGCTCGGTCATCGTCCGGGTGACGACATCCAGCGGCGGCAGCTTGACGACGCCGTCGAAGATCATGAACAGGACAACGACGGCGCTTAGCACGCGCCCGGTCCATAAAACGCCTTTTGAGGCAGGCACGGCTTGGGAATTGCTCATGGATGTTCCCTCCAAGGTTCAAGAACTGGCGTGTCTGCCAGCTTCGAGCCAAGGACGGGCCAGGGCGCGTCCATCCTACAGGGGGCGGAGTCTTTTTAGCGCCGTCTCAATTACGCCTTCGTCATCCACGGGCGGAGCGGGAGCGAAGCGTTTCAGCCAATCTCCGAGGCAGCCGACATTCTACGAGAAGTAAAACTTGTCGGCCGCAATCATTTTCGGCGGCGCCTCGTCGAGCGCCTCGAACACGGAGATCTCGCAGACGCGGCAGAGGCCGTCCAGCGCAAGGTCGTTGGCCTCGATGCCGAACGGGTCCTCGAGCTCTTCCGACAGCGCGTCGAGGCCGAAGAAAGTATAGGCGATCAGCGCCGTGAACAGCGGCGTCGCCCAGCCGGTGGTCGAAATCAGGCCGATCGGCAAAAGCAGGCAGACGACATAGGCCGTGCGATGCACCAGAAGCGTATAGGCGAAGGGCAAAGGCGTACCCGCGATCCGCTCGCAGCCGGCCTGGATGGCGGCCATCGCGGCCAGCCTTTCATCGAGGATGCGGAAGCCGATCGGGTCGAGCGCGCCCGCCTCGCGCCGTGCATTGGCGCGACGGCCCATGCGGCGGACCATGTCGTCGGCGGGATTGGTGCGGGCGGCTGCCTGGTCGACCTCGTCGCCGATGAAGGCGCGCGCGTCCTGCTTGCTGTCGATCCTGCGCAATTGCCCGCGCAGCAGATGGCAGAAGGCAAGCGCCTCCATCAAAAGCTCGCGCTGCTCGGTCCGGTCACTGACCAGACTGGTGGTGGCGCGCGCCAGGTTGCGGATCTCGAAAACCAGCGCGCCCCAGAGCTTGCGTGCCTCCCACCAGCGGTCATAGGCGGCGTTGTTGCGGAACGACAGATAGATCGACAGCGTCACGCCGACGAGCCCGAAAGGCGTGATGTTGAAGGCGCTCAGGTCGAGCTGGAAGTGGCGCGCCAGCACCAGGATGACCGCCGAATAGATGGCAAAACCGATGATCTGCGGCAGGATGCGCGGCACCACCGAACCGCGCATGATGAAGAACAGCTGCAGGAATGTCGGGCGAGGACGGACAATCATTTCGGAGCCTTTGTGAAGCCGGCTTGGCTTTGATGTCTTATTGTGTGGCAAAGGCCCGCGGCGCAGCCGCAAGCGACATCGCCATGTCGTTGGCATGGTCCTGGCGCGCCGCTGGCATTTGCGGGTATTGAGAATTGCAGATTGCAATGCGCATAGGTGTCGAGAAGGGCGAAACCGATCTGCGAAAACTGCTCGCGTCGATGACGCCGCAGCTGCTTCCCGGCGTCTATGTCTTCGCGACGTTGGGCCCAGGCATGCCAACACCTGCGGGTCTCGAACCAGTCATGCAATTTCGCGAACGCGAGGGTCCGACGCTGATCGTGACGGAGGAAGAAGCGAAAGCCGCCGGCCTCGCCAGTACGTTCCGCTGCCGGATGATCACGCTCGACATCCACTCTTCGCTGGAAGCCGTCGGCTTCCTCGCCGCCATCACGGCGCGGCTGGCCGCTGCCGGGATTGGCGTCAATCCGGTCTCGGCCTTCTATCACGATCATCTCTTCGTGCCGGCCGAGCGAGCGGAAGAGGTGCTGGAGTTGCTGCATGAATTGGCTCGATTAGAAGCCGATGAACATTAGGAACCCTTCGGTCCATACGATGTTTCCGTGTTCATCAGTCTTCCAGAAGACCGACGAGTCGGTGCGAAACAAATAGTAAAAACCATCGCCCTTCTTTGTAAAATTTGCCTCCCGAATAGAATTGTCTTCTTTGCAAGGCCGGCCAAGTACGAAGCCTTGGCTGACAAGGGCTTCCGAAAGTTTTCTTGCGGGCGTCCCAGGAGGAAACTGTCGGCGCAAACGCTCATCGAGTTCGGGCGAGAGTGCGAGCTCTTTTCTGTCGACCGGGACTGCACGTGGACAACCCCCATATAGGCCGCCGCCAGCTGAGGCTCCTTCCAGCAGCGGTGGAAGCAGCGGCTCGCATGACGTTATTGTCACACAGCCGATCAGGCCGAGCATAATTCGAAACAAAGCAACAGTTCTAGTCGCACCCACCATCGTCGATACAGCCTCTGTGAGGGATACATCTTAGAGCAGTCTCGATCCCGAAACACCTGTGCTTGCACTCAGTGACCGCGAACATAGAGAATATCCGGCAGGCCTTCTTCATTGGTCGAGCCGTCGCCGAAGGCTTCAGCGCGGAAGCCGTGGCGTTCGTAGAACCGTCGCGCGCCGCTGTTGGCCTGGAAGCAATGAAGCTTGACCATAGGCAGGCCGGCGGTAGCCTGGACAAGTAGCCGGCTGCCGATGCCTTGCCCTGTCCAGGCGGGATCGAGATAGAGTTGCTCGACCCAATCGCCGTTGACGGCAATGAAGCCGACGATGCGCTCGTCGGTTTCGGCGACCGTCACCTGCTGCTCGGCCAGGAGGATGTCGCGGATGAAGAAAAGGTCTTCTTCCGGCGTATGCAGCGCCGGCATCCAGTCGAAGGCGTTGAGCGACGCGCGCATCATCGTCGCGATGGCGGCGGCGTCCGAGCTTGTGGCTGGGCGAAGCAAGATTTCAGGAAAACTGGACATGCCGGCGCTGCCCCTCATCCGCCCTTCGGGCACCTTCTCCCCGTAAAACGGGGAGAAGGAAAGGCGCCTCGGCCGAAGGCCGAGCCCGCGACCGCGGGCCGCCGGTCGTCCGGCGCGCCCGCGCAGGGCCAGCCGCGGCAGCGGCGGTGCGGCCCATGAGCGAGATTATGCCGCCTTCTTCTTCGGCTGGATCAGGCCGCGCTCGACCAAAAGCTCGGCGATCTGCACGGCGTTCAGCGCCGCGCCCTTGCGCAGATTGTCGGAAACCACCCACATCGACAGGCCGTTGTCGACGGTCGAATCCTCGCGGATGCGCGAGATGAAGGTTGCGTCCTCGCCGGCCGATTCGAGCGGCGTGATGTAGCCGCCGTCCTCGCGCTTGTCCAGGACCTGGCAGCCCGGCGCCTCGCGCAGGATCTCGCGCGCCTCGTCGGCGGTGATCGGCTTCTCGAACTCGATGTTGACCGCTTCCGAATGGCCGATGAACACCGGCACGCGCACGCAGGTCGCCGTCAGCTTGATCTTGGGGTCGAGCATCTTCTTGGTCTCTGCGACCATCTTCCACTCTTCCTTGGTGAAGCCGTCGTCGAGGAAGACGTCGATATGCGGGATGACGTTGAAGGCGATGCGCTTGGTGAACTTCTTGACGTCGACCTGGTCGGCGACGAACACCGCGCGGGTCTGCGTGAACAGCTCGTCCATGCCTTCCTTGCCGGCGCCTGAGACCGACTGGTAGGTGGCGACGACGACGCGCTTGATGGTGGCGACGTCGTGCAACGGCTTCAGCGCCACGACCAGCTGCGCCGTCGAGCAGTTCGGGTTGGCGATGATGTTCTTGCGGGTAAACAGCGAGATCGCGTCCGGGTTCACCTCCGGCACGATGAGCGGCACGTCCTGGTCGTAGCGGAAGGCCGACGAATTATCGATGACCACGCAGCCCTGCTTGCCGATCTTGGGCGACCATTCCTTCGAGACGTTGCCCCCGGCCGACATGACGCAGATGTCGGTGTCGGAAAAGTCATACTGGTCGAGCGCCTTGACCTTCAGCGTACGATCGCCGAACGACACCTCGGTGCCCTGGCTGCGCCGCGACGCCAGCGCCACGACTTCGCTTACCGGGAAGCCGCGCTCGTCCAGTATGTTGAGCATTTCGCGGCCCACATTGCCCGTGGCGCCGACTACCGCAACCTTGAAACTCATAAAGATCTCCTGTCCCTCTCCGCTTGGTTGTTGGAGAAACCCGCCGGCCTCATGCGGGTTCCGTCCCCCGGGCCGGACCCGGGAGAGGGTGGTTAGGCCAAGGGAATCACACCGTTTTGGTGGTGGTTTTCTTGGCCGTAGTTTTGCTGGAACCCAGAATCTTGCTGGAACGGGCGGACGCGCCAAAGCGCCCGGCCCAATGGTTCGCATCGAGGCTGGGGGCATCGAATGCAAGAAGAGCCGTCAAAAGGCCGCGCATCGAAAAACGATCCCGTTCGACGCGGGCTTTTACGCGCTTTGGTAAAAGAGTCAATCGGCGCCATTTTCCCTTCTCCCCTTGTGGGAGAAGGTGGATCGGCGCGATAGCGCCGAGACGGATGAGGGGTGTTCCAGCGAAGTGAGACGTCGGCCTTCCCTGGAACACCCCTCATCCGTCGCCTTCGGCGACACCTTCTCCCACAAGGGGAGAAGGGAAAGGCGATGCCGCCCGCTCTGTACAATGGCGGCTGCAAGAAGTACGAACGCTCAAAATATCCGTTGGCCTGCGTGCGTCAGGCCTGCATGTGCTGCTCGATAAGCAAGCTCCGAATTCCGAAAGAAGAAAATGTCCAGTTTCGAAACGATCGTTCCTGCGCTGGCAGAGGCGCTGGAAAAGCGCGGTTATGCCGCGCTGACGCCGGTGCAGAAGGCGGTGCTTGGACCGGAGCTCGGCGAGGCCGACGCGCTGGTTTCGGCGCAGACCGGGTCTGGCAAGACCGTCGCCTTCGGCCTTGCCGTGGCGCCGACCCTGCTTGGCGGCGCGGCGCGTTTCGCCGATGCCGGCGCGCCGCTGGGATTGGTCGTGGCGCCGACGCGCGAGCTGGCGCTGCAGGTGCGGCGCGAGCTGGAATGGCTCTACGAGATGACCGGCGCTGAGATCGCCTCCTGCGTCGGCGGCATGGACATGCGCACCGAGCGGCGCGCGCTGGAGCGCGGCGCCCACATCGTCGTCGGCACGCCGGGCCGGCTGCGCGACCACATCACGCGCGGCGCGCTCGACATGTCCGCGCTGAAGGCGGTGGTGCTGGACGAAGCCGACGAGATGCTCGACCTCGGGTTCCGCGAGGATCTCGAATTCATCCTCGATGCCGCCCCGGCCGAGCGCCGCACGCTGATGTTTTCGGCCACCGTGCCGCGCTCCATCGCCACACTTGCGCAGGGTTACCAGCGCGATGCGGTGCGCATCTCGGCCGGCGGCGAGGAGAAACAGCATCTCGACATTGAATACCGGGCGCTGAACGTTGCCCAGGCCGACCGCGAGAACGCCATCATCAACGTGCTGCGTTTTTACGAGGCCAAGAACGCGCTGGTGTTCTGCAACACGCGTGCGGCGGTCAACCATCTCACCGCGCGCTTCAACAACCGCAACTTTTCCGTCGTGGCGCTATCGGGCGAGCTCAGCCAGAACGAGCGCAGTCACGCGCTGCAGGCGATGCGCGACGGCCGCGCCAAGGTCTGTATCGCAACGGACGTCGCCGCGCGCGGCATCGATCTGCCCAATCTCGATCTCGTCATCCACGCCGACCTGCCGAGCAACCCGGAGACGCTGCTGCACCGCAGCGGTCGCACCGGCCGTGCCGGGCGCAAGGGCGTCAGCGCGCTGATCGTGCCGGGCAACGCCCGCCGGCGCACCGAACGGCTGTTGCAGAACGCCAAACTCACCGCGACCTGGGCGAGCCCGCCCTCGGCCGACGAAGTGCTGCGCCGCGACGACGAGCGCATCCTTGCCGACCCCGCCTTCGAGGAGCCCGTGCGCGAGGAGGAGCGCGGCTTCATCGACACGCTTCTGGAAAAGCACGGCGCCGAGCAGGTGGCCGCCGCCTTTGTACGGCTCTGCCGCGCTAGCCGCTCCGCGCCGGAGGATCTGCTTGACGTCGCGCCATTCAAGCCCTCGGGCGAGAAATTCGCGCGCCAGGAAGAAGCACCCGCCCGCCGCGACGATTTCGGCGACAGCGTCTGGTTCTCGCTGTCGGTCGGGCGGCGGCAGAATGCCGAGCCGCGCTGGCTGATCCCGATGCTGTGCCGCACCGCCGGCATGTCCAAGCGAGAGATCGGCGCCATCAAGATGCAGCCGGAGGAGACCTTCGTGCAGATCGCCGCCGACTGGGCCGACCGGTTCGTCGCCGCGATCGGCCCCGACCGCAAGCTGCAGGGCAACATCGCGGTCAAGCGGATCGACGGCACGCCGGACCTGTCGCGCGCCGGCTACCAGCCACAGAGGCCGGATAAGAAGCCGCATCGCGGCAAGCGGTCTTTTGACCAGAAAGCGGCTGGATTCGAGAAGCGGGCGCCGGGCGAGCATCCGACTGCCGGGGCAAAACCTTGGGCGAAGCCGGGTAAGGCGAAGTTCGACAAGTCAGGACCGACGAAAAACAAGAAGTCGAAGAAGCAGCCTGTCTAACTGTAAGCCGACGCGCCGGCAGCCTCGCTTTCAAGAGCGGTAGTTTGACTTGGTCATTCCAGGGCGGAGCAAGGAGCGAAGCGACGCGCGCAGACCCTGGAATGACGATGGATGGTCGCCCACCGCCAATCGCGGACCTTGCAGGTGTGAGCGCCTGGGTTCAGCCAGTGCCCGCCACCACCGGCCGTGACGGATCAGCCGAGGAACTTGGCGATAATGGCGTCGCCCATCTCGGTAGTGCCGACCTCGGTCATGCCCGGGGAAGAAATGTCCTTGGTGCGCAGGCCGTCGTCGAGCACGGCGGCGATTGCAGCTTCGAGCTTGTCGGCCTCGGCGACCATGCCGAAGGAATAACGCAGGCACATGGCGAAGGAGGCGATCATCGCGATCGGGTTGGCGATGCCCTTGCCGGCGATGTCGGGCGCCGAGCCGTGCACCGGCTCGTAGAGCGCCTTGCGCTTCTTGGTCTTGACGTCCGGCGCGCCGAGCGAGGCCGAGGGCAGCATGCCGATGGAGCCGGTGAGCATGGCGGCGATGTCGGACAGCATGTCGCCGAACAGATTGTCGGTGACGATGACGTCGAACTGCTTCGGCCAGCGCACCAGCTGCATGCCGCCGGCATCGGCCAGCATGTGGTCGAGCTTGACGTCCGCATATTTCGCCTGGTGCGTCTGGCTGACCACCTCGTTCCACAAAACGCCCGACTTCATGACGTTGCGCTTTTCCATCGAGGTGACGTGGTTCTTGCGGGTGCGCGCCAGCTCGAAGGCGACGCCCGAAATGCGCTCGATCTCGAACGTGTCGTAGACCTGGGTGTCGATGCCGCGCTTCTGGCCGTTGCCGAGATCGATGATCTGCTTCGGCTCGCCGAAATAGACGCCGCCGGTGAGCTCGCGCACGATAAGGATGTCGAGGCCCTCGACCACGTCCTGCTTGAGCGAGGAAGAGGCGGCGAGAGCCGGATAACAGATCGCCGGACGCAGGTTGGCGAACAGCTCCATGTCCTTGCGCAGCCGCAGCAGGCCGGCCTCGGGGCGCACCTCGTAAGGCACCTTGTCCCACTTCGGCCCGCCGACGGCACCGAACAGCACCGCATCCGCGGCAACAGCCTTTGCCATGTCGGCTTCGGAAATCGCCACGCCATGCGCGTCATAGGCGCAGCCTCCGACCAGGCCCTCGTCGGTGGCAAAGCCGCTGCCGAGCTTGTCGTTCATGGCCTTGATCAGCTTCTTCACCTCGGCCATGGCCTCGGGGCCGATGCCGTCGCCGGCGAGCAGGAAGAGATTTTTCGAAGCCATGAGAACAGTCCCAATGCAGTTTGGAGAAACGCGGCCTTGCTAAACGCCAAGCGGGCTGTGCGCAAGAGGACGAGCGCCTCGTTCCTTCGCACCCCCCTCTGCCCTGCCGGGCATCTCCCCCGCAAGGGGGGAGATTGAGCGCTCGACCACCTTCGCCAATCTCCAACGCCGCAGGAACAGGCGAAGCGCCGAGGCTGCTGATCTCCCTCCCTGCGGGGGAGATGGCCGGCAGGCCAGAGGGGGGTGCTGTCCCGCCAGTGTCTCCCAGGAGCCCAGAAGCTCTTACCGATGCGACAGAATATTGACCAGCCTGCCGAACGGGTCGCGCACATAGAAGCGCCGCACACCCCAAGGCTCGTCGGCCGGACCGTATTCGACGGCGAAGCCGGCGGCCTTCATGGCGTCGAGCGTCGCGTCCACATCGTCGACCTCGATCGAAAGCTCCGGCACCGGCGTGTCCGATCCGCCTTGCGCCATGAAGCTGATCTGCACCTGCATGCTTTCATCGGAACCGTAGGTGGCGATCCAGCCGTGATTCATGAGGATGTCGAGGCCAAGCGCGTCATGATAGAAGCGCTTCGCCGCCGCGATATCCCTCGTGGCAATGTTGGTTACGATGCGCCGGACCGTCATCGCTGCGGCCCCCTATGCCGGGCGCCTGAGCGCTGTCACCTCGATCTCGATCTTCATCTCCGGCTTGTTGAGCTGGCACACGATCATCGTCGCCGCCGGTCGGATATCGCCGAACGCCTCGCCGAGGATCGGGAAAACCACGTCAACATAGGCCTGGTCGGTGATATAGTAATGCGCCCGCACCACGTCGGCCATGTCGAAGCCGCCATCGGAGAGCGCCTTGGCGATGGTCGCCAGGCAATTGCGCGTCTGCGCCTCGACCGTCTCGGGCATGGTCATGGTGGCATAGTCGTAGCCGGTCGTGCCGGAGACGAAGCACCAGTCGCCCTGCACCACCGCGCGCGAATAGCCGGCGGTTTTTTCAAAGGGCGAACCGGTGGAGATCGGTTTGCGCATGGGAGACCTCGCGTTGGTTGCGGGCATTCTGAAACGGAGTGGCGACCCAGTCGTGAGCCAGAGAACGCGATGCTGGCGGGACAGCACCCCCCTCTGCCCTGCCGGGCATCTCCCCCGCAAGGGTGGAGATCAGACGTCACGCCGGCTTTCGCCAATCACCAGCGTTGCAGAATGGGCGGTGCGCCAAAAACCGCCAATCTCCACCCTTGCGGGGGAGATGTCCGGCAGGACAGAGGGGGGTGTGACGGATCGCGGCGGAACAGTTTGTCCCCGTCCGCGGAAACCTTAATTCCCCGACCTCTGCGCGTCGTCGAACGCCTTCTTGATATCGTCCGGCCAGTCCTTCATCGGCGGCCAGGCCTGCGGCTCGCCATTGTCGCCACGGCGGGCGAAATAGACCCTGTGCCCGGCCGGATCGACGGCCATGAAGCCGTCATTGCCGCCGCAATCATGCGGCACGCAGCCGGTGGCGTAGAAAGCGCCCGACGCCGTCTTTTCGGTGCCGCCGCCGACCAGCAGGCTGGTCGCCATGTCGGGCATGTCCTTGCCGAGCAGCGCCTGTCCGGCCTTGTAGACGGCCTCGTTGTGGAAGGCGTCGATGATGTTGTCGTATTTCGACGGGTCGACATCCTTCCAGTCGGTGCCCGGTTCCGGCGTGTAGGTCAGGTTGCCGGAGGTCGTCAGCCCTTCCCTGGGCGACCATTGCAGCGACGGCTTGGAATCGCCCGGCAGAAGATAGGGCACGTAGTAGATGGCGCTCTCGGAGATCGCGACCGGCGGCGCGCCGCACTCGTCCTGCTCGACGGTGGTGGTCTGGATTTCGCCGTCTTGCGGCTTCCAGGCGATCAGGCTCGCCGGGCCGCATTGATTGCCGCCGTCGCCGACATCGAACAGCGCCACATTGATGTCGCCGACCTTGACGATCTTTTCGAAGAAGACGTCGTAGTTGCTGGCCAGCTGCTTGCCGTCAAAGACCAGCACCTTCTCGCCATACTGCTCCTGCTGGGTGATGGTGAACTGGCCGCCCTCGAAAGGGATGGGCGCCTGCTTTTCCTCGTCCGAACCGGCCTGGTCGCTGCCCGATCCCTGGTCGGACGCGACGGGCGCCGGCTGAATGGCCGGCGCGGTGGTCTGCGCATTGGCGCCGATCGTGGCGAGAAGAATTGCCGCCGAAGCGCCGGCGGCCAGAAGCGAACGTGTCATGACTGTCCCTCCATTCAGTCGCCGCGAACCCGGCCTGCGACGGCCGGGCCTATCGTTCCATCAGAGCGGAGCGCCGTTTCGATGAATCGGTCAAACCGCCCCAAAGCCGCTCAGGCCCAGGGGCGCAGCTCGGCGTTCTTCTTCTCGAAGGACGCGATGGCGGTCGCCTTCTCCATGGTCAGCCCGATATCGTCGAGGCCGTTCAGGAGGCAGTGGCGCTTGAAGTCGTCGAGGTCGAAGGTGACGACGCCGCCATCCGGACCGCGGATTTCCTTGGCTTCGAGGTCGACCGAAATTGTCGCGTTCGAACCGCGCGAGGCGTCGTCCATCAGCTTGTCCAGGTCTTCCGGGCTGACGGTGATCGGCAGGATGCCGTTCTTGAAGCAGTTGTTGTAGAAAATATCGGCGAAGGAGGTCGAAATCACGCAGCGGATGCCGAAATCGAGCAGCGCCCAGGGCGCATGCTCGCGGCTCGAGCCGCAGCCGAAATTGTCGCCGGCGACGAGGATCTGCGCCTTGCGATAGGCCGGCTTGTTGAGCACGAAATCCGGGTTCTCCGAGCCGTCCTCATTGTAGCGCATCTCGGCGAAAAGCCCGGTGCCAAGCCCGGTGCGCTTGATCGTCTTCAGATAATCCTTCGGGATGATCATGTCGGTGTCGACATTGACGATCGGCATGGGCGCGGCGACGCCGGTGAGTTTGGTGAATTTATCCATGGTTCCTTGCCCGTCTTCTCTCTGCGGGAATTGCTGGGGGCACGGTTTACACAAAGCGGCGGGCAAATGAAAGGCAAGTGTTGGCGGTTCGGATTGGACCATCGAACACAGGACCGGCACCGGCAGCTTTCAAAACCCCAGCCGATCGGGCACCTTGCGGCATGGCCCCGACTACAAGGATTCTCTTCGCAAGCGAACCATCGCTCGATGTGGCCGAATTCCGCCGCGTGCTGGTGGAATCCGGCCTTGGCAAGGTGAGGCCCGTCGACGACGAGGCGCGACTGAAGACGATGCTGGACAACGCCAATCTGGTGCTGACCGCGCGGCTCGACCGGCAGGACAGGCAACTGGTCGGCGTCGCGCGCGGCATGACCGATTTCTCCTGGGTCTGCTACATTTCCGACCTCGCCGTCTCCAAGGCGGCGCAAGGGCTCGGCGTCGGCAAGGGCCTGATGGACGAGGTGCAACATCAGCTCGGCCCTTCGGTCGCCGTCAGCCTGATCTCGATGCCCGATGCCGTCGGCTTCTACCAGCGCATCGGCATGACGCGCATGACCGACGCCTTCTGGTTCTCCCGCAAGCGCTGACCCTCCCTGACCGACTTATAAGCTGCAGGCGCCAATTTCTGTTGGCTTGTCACTTGACATGCAACCAAATGGTTGCATATTAGGGCATGAGCATGGATGCTGTTTTTCGCGCTTTGGCCGACCCGACCCGCCGGCACTTGCTGGACAGTCTTCATGCCCGCAACGGGCAGACGCTGAACGCGCTCTGCGAACACATGGATATGACGCGGCAGGCGGTGACCAAGCACCTGGCGATCCTCGAGGAGGCGAACCTCGTCACCACCATGCGCCGCGGCCGGGAGAAGGAGCACTACCTCAACCCCGTTCCGATCAACGAGATCGCCGAGCGCTGGATCGGCAAGTTCGAGCGCCATCGGCTCAAAGCATTGAGCGACCTGAAGCAACGCCTTGAAAGGGAAGAGCCGTGAGCGAGAACAGCTTCGTCTATGTCACCTATATCCGCACAACGCCCGAAAAGCTCTGGGAAGCGCTGACCGATCCGGAATTCAACCGGCAGTTCTTCCTCTGCTCCTATCAGGAGAGCGACTGGAAGGTCGGTTCGAGCTGGAAACTGATCTTCCCTGACGGCCGCGTCGCCGACTCCGGCGAGATCCTGGAGATCGATCCGCCCAAACGCCTCGTGATCAAATGGCGCAACGAATGGCTGCCCGAGGTGAAGGAGGATGGCTATACGCGCTGCACCTTCGCCATCGAGCAGGATGGCGAGTTGACGAAACTCGCCGTTGTCCACGAGGCCGACGGTCCGCACAGTCTGATCCCGAACGTCGCCAAGGGCTGGCCGCTGGTGCTGGCGAGCCTCAAGAGCC
The DNA here is from genome assembly GCF_053714275.1 of Mesorhizobium sp. Arg314. Taxonomy (NCBI): domain Bacteria; kingdom Pseudomonadati; phylum Pseudomonadota; class Alphaproteobacteria; order Hyphomicrobiales; family Phyllobacteriaceae; genus Mesorhizobium; species Mesorhizobium sp. Arg314. Next base: position 237,927 of record NZ_JBSKBP010000007.1, read on the forward strand.
TGCTTGAGACCGGCAAGGGTTTCGAGCGCCCGCCATCAAAGGCATGAGCATTGGTTTCGGATACGATACAATCCTGACAAAGGTGCGTTGGATGCTTCAATTGTCCCTGCCGCAAGCCATGGCGAATGCGGACACGGTCATGGCCTCGGCCGGCCTCCTCGCCTCGCCGGGCGAGGTGATCGCCGCGCTGGTCACCAAAGAGGTCGAGCGCTGGTGGGGTTCGTCCGAAACCTACCGGATGACCGATTGGACGGCCGATCTTCGCGCCGGCGGAAGCTGGAGCGTCGTCGTGCGGACCGCCGATGGCAGGCGCCTGCCTGCTAGCGGGAAATTTCTCGAAATCGAGTCGCCGCGCCGGATCGTGCGGACGAGCCGCTGCGACTGGGACCACCCGACGCTGGGTCGTAAGGAAACGACAGTGGCTTATCTGCTTGAGCCGATCGCCGGCGGCACGCACCTCACCATCTGCCATGGCGGCTTCGCCGGTTTCCCGGACGCGGCTGCCGAGCATGCCGAGGGCTGGGCGCGGGTGCTTGGGTGGTTGCAGGGGTTTGCGCGCAGCCCGGTTTGGGCTCAGCTGGAAACCAGGCGATCGTGGATCCCGCCGAGGTAGGTTTTCCAGATATGGTCCGACAGCTGGCGACGATAGTCCGGATTTGTCGCGAGTGAGCGGTAGGAAGCGCCGCCGACGTGAAAAAGGGCTTCGTCATATACCTCATAGTCGGCGATTTTCCCCTCGACGCTCACCGCGACGTGATCTAATCGGGCCATCTCGAATTCCCCGACCGGGTGCTTCGAATACAAGACAGGCCAGTTGCCGCCTCCGGTATCCATTCCAATGTCGAGCCGATTTCTGAAATCGAGCTTCGTATGCTCGACGGTGGCGAAATTGTAGAAGCAGAGGCCGGCCCAGTAATACCAGCCGGGTTCGTCTTTGGCTGCCTTGTACAGGTAGCTGGACTTGGCATGCAGCGGCGCCCCGTAACCGATCTTGCGTCCGACGCGTCGTGCGATATCGATCGGTCCGACCGGGAAGCAATCGTGATCGATGAACCCGAACATGTCGGGTTTGAGGTGCTTGACGATGTTGTGGAAGACCCAGGTCTGGGAGACGCCGTGTGATCTGGAAGGGTTCGTTTCGAAATTCCTGGGCAGTCCGAAATACGCGACCCCGCGCCGCGCGCAGATTGCCTCGATCGAAGCTCGCGCATCCTGCTTCGGCGAATTGTCGATCACCACAAGCCTTGTCCCGGTTGGGAATACCTGCCAGGCCTTGGTGAGCACGTCTATGATCCAGGGCGTGTTGAACGCGATGGTGAAGCAATAATTCCGCTCGGGCTTTCCGCTTAGACCCCCGGCGAATGCACGGCCCTTTGGCGCGGCGCTTGCCAGAAACTGGCGGTAAAGGATCTCGTGGCGGAGGCCCAAAAGCAATTGGACCCCCGTGGTGCGCCGAAAATTTTCGACAGCCTTTTTAAGCAATGTTTTCCCCGAGCGCCCGACAAGACCGAGAGTAACATGACGCGGCCAGCAAGAAGCAACGGCTTTTGTCGACCGGGCCGGATATCGCCGACCGGTTTCCCGATCAAATCACGTTCAGCTCCCTGAACGCCCTTCCCTCGGCGACCCGCTCATAGCCGAACGCGGTGCAGTCGATCGTTCGGTACCCGCCACGCACGATGAGTTCGGCAAGCGATTTGCCGACCGCCGGCGCCTGCTGCAGGCCGTGGCCGGAAAAGCCGTTGGCGAAGAGGAAGTTCTCGACTTCCGGATGCGGACCGATCACCGCGTTCTGGTCGAGCGTGTTGTAATCGTAATGCCCGACCCAGGCGCGCGTCGGCTTGATCGCCTCGAAGGCCGGGATGCGGGTGGCGAGTGTCGGCCAGACCACCTCTTCGAACAGCGGCCAGTTGACGTCGAAATCCTTCGGGTCAGGGGCATGATCGCCTTCCTCCGGTTCGGCGCCGCCGGTGAGATAGACCGAGCCTTCCGGCCGCACATAGATGCCGGAGGGATCGACCAGCAGCGGCATGTCGGCATATTTTTCACGCGCCTCGAAGACGAAGACGTTGCGCTTGCGCGGCTCGACCGGCAGCGCAAGCCCGGCAAAAGCCGCGACCTTGCCGGCGTTCGGCCCGGCGGCGTTGACGACGATGCCGGCTTCCAGCATCTCGCCATTGTCGAGCGAGACACTGGTGACGCGGCTACCGTCGCGCGCGATGCCGGTGACCGAAGCCGTGATGAAATCGATGTTCTTATCGCGCAGCGCCTTGCGGAACAGCATCAGCATCGCATGCGCATCGAACCAGCCCTCGCCGCTGCGGCCAAAGGCGCCGGCAGTGATGCCTTCCACCGAGAGCCATGGGAAGCGGCGCACCAGCTGCTCGGCGTCCTCCAGCACGATGTCGGCGCCCTCGGCGATCTGCGCCTCGTGATTGGCCTTGAGGATCGGCAGCCCGGCCTCGCCGGCAAGGATGAGATAGCCGCCTTCGCGAAAACCGATATCGGCGTCGGCGCCGAAAGTTTCCTTCAGCCGCCGGAACAATTTCAGGGTGAACTGCGACAGGCGGATGTTTTCAGGGATTGAGAATTGCTGGCGGATCGAGGCCAAGGACAGCGTCGTCGCCGCGTGGGAGAATTGCGGATCGCGTTCGATCAGCGCGATGGAGCCGGCAAAACCCTCCTCGCGCAAATAATAGGCAACCGAGGATCCGACGATGGCTCCCCCGATGATGACGATGTCGTAGCGCACGCTTTCGGCTCTCCAGCTCTAGAGCATGATCCCGAACAAGTTCGGACAAGATCATGCTGGGACTCAAACTACCGGCAAATCGATCTCGAAGCGCGTGCCGCGTTCGGAGTCAACCAGCCTGATCGTGCCATCATGCGCTTTCAGGAGGGCCACCACTATGCCGAGCCCCATGCCGGTGCCGCCGGTCTCGCGCCGCGTGGTGAAGAACGGCTCGAAGATCTTGGAGCGGTTGGCGGCCGAGATGCCGCCACCATCGTCGCCGACATGGACCAACACACGCTCGCCCGCGGCCGAAGCATCGATCGCCACCTGTCGGGCGCCGTGCCGTGCCGAATTGTCGATGAGGTTGGCGAGCACGATCCCCAGATTCTCGCCGGAAATGCCGAGGACGAGCTCGCTGCCGGCCTCGATGCGCGCCTCCAGCCTTGTGTCGACCGGCAGCAGCGCCAGCGCGCCGCCCAGCGTCGTGTTTTCGCCGCTTGGCGCCAGGTTCTCGGCGCGCGCCAGGTCGAGCAGCCGGCGCACCAGGAGATTGAGCCGCCCGGCGTCGGTGACGATGTTGTTGGAAAAGCGCCGACGTTCGGCCTCATCCATCGCGCCGCCCGAATCGCGAAGCAGCTCGGCCGCGCCCTGGATGGCCGTCAGCGGCGATTTGAGCTCATGCGAGACATGGGTGGCGAAGGTCTGGATGCTGTCGGAGCGCGCCTGCAACTTTGTCGCCATGTCGAGGAAGGCTGTCGACAGCGCCGCCATCTCGCGCGTGCCGTGATGGTCGAGCGGCCTGATCGCCTCGCGGTCGCCGGCGGCAATGCGTTTGGTGCGGTCGATCAGCGCATAGATCGGCCGGCTGACGGTGCGGATGAACACCAGCGCGATCAACAGCGTGCCGCCGAGTATAGCGATCGCCGCCAACGTCACTTTGCCGCGCTCGCCATAGAGGTGCTTGACGATGTTGTTGGGCGTTCGCGACAGATAGACAACGCCTGCGACCCTGCCGTCGAGCTCGACCGGCAGGGCGACGAACACACGCACCCTGGTGCCCCGGCTCACCGAGTAAAGCGGTGGCGGCGGCTGGTCGGGGATCCGGAGCCTGAGCTCGCTGGCATAGGTGCCGGAAAGTGCGGTCCGCACCTCCTCGACCCCACCGAGCGACTGGCCGACCTCGTCGCCGCCGGCAATGACAACGCCATGCGGGTCGAGCAGCCTGAAGCCGGCAAGCGTCGTTTTCTGCGTCTCGTCCAGAATGCCGTCAAGCCGGGCGCCAATTGCCGCGAAGGCGGGATCGGGGGTGGCGGGAAGGGCAGCGGGGCGCGTCGGCATGACATCGTCGGAGGCAAGGTCGAGGCGCGGCTCGACCGGCTCGTAAGGATCGTTGTTGTCCCTTGCCGGATCGGCCGAGACCGGAGCCCCCAACTGTTCTTGGGCAATGCCGGCCGCGCGCACCTCTTGGGCATAGACGGCGGCGACGACCGCCCCTTGCGCAATCAGTTCGCCCTCGGTCTGGCGGATCAGCTGGTTCTCATAGAGCCGGAAGAAGAACAGCCCGACCAGCGGCAGCGCCATCACCACGATCAGGATGGCGATGACGACGGTGGCGAGCCGCGGCCGCCACCTTTCCTTGCTCAACCACCGCATCGGCCGAGCCGGAAGCCGACGCCATGCACCGTGGCGATCGCGTCGGCACAGCCGGCCGCCGCCAACTTGGCCCGCACGTTGCGGATGTGGCTGTCGACGGTGCGTTCCGAGACATGGATGTTCGAGGCATAGGCATTGGCCATCACCGCGTCGCGGCCAAGCACATGCTGCGGGCGGGCAAGAAAGCCTTTCAGGATAGCGAACTCGATCGCCGTGAGGGTGAGCGGCTTGCCGTCGAAACGCGCTTCGTGGCTTGCCGGGACAAGCATGAGCTTGCCGTGCGCGAACTGCCGGTCGCCCGCTTCTTCCTCCACGGCTGCCGGACGCGCGCGCCGCAGGATGACGTTGACGCGGGCGACCAGCTCGCGCGGGCTGAACGGCTTGGTCACATAGTCGTCGCCGCCCATCTCCAGCCCGAGGATACGGTCGATCTCTTCATCTCGCGCGGACAGGAACAGCACCGGCACGTCGGATTTTTGCCTGAGCCGGCGGCAGACTTCCAGCCCGTCCATCTCCGGCATGCCGATGTCGAGCACGATGAGGTCGGGCGCGCGGCGCTCGACTGCTTGGAGCGCCGCCGCACCGTCGGCGACGGCATTGGTCTTCATGCCGGCCTTCTCCAGCGCAAAGCAGATGATCTCGCGGATATGCGGGTCGTCGTCGGCTACGAGGATGTTGTGCGGCATCGATCAGCGGCCCGGTGCGTATGGTTCGGTGACGGCAGGATAGCTAGCGCGCCGTTCCTGTCGAGATAGCGCAAAAGCCGCCGGTCGCGAAAGGCCGGATCGCCGATGCGGCGGGAGAGCTCAAGCCAAACGATATCGCTGTCATGGTCTCGCGCCCCTTGACAGGACTGGGCGGACGGCAGGTTGCGATCTCGGGACGAAGGGCAGGACGCGCGCCGTGCGGCGCGGCCTTTGCGGCTCGACGAGCCACCAGCCTTCGTCGCGAAGCCGGCGCGGCAGCAACCAGCGGGATGTATGATGTATTCGCATGCCTCCTGTTTCGCCGGCCGGCGCGGAAAGCTCGCGGCGGATTGGAGGAGGTTTTCCGCACTGCTTTGCAGATTTGGTGCAGGGGCGAATCGCTTGAGGCTGGCGCTGCCCCTTACCTGCCTGCCCGTCCTCCGCAGCAGCTGCGCTGCAGCTGCGGAGGGTGGACCGGCATCCTCTCCCCGTAAACGGGGCCAGGGACGCTATCATCGCCGCTTTCGCCAATCGTCAGCGTTGCAAGGTAGCCGCCGAGGCCGCAGCCAGCCCTTTCGCCCCGTTTACGGGGAGAAATGCCCGGCAGGGCAATGAGGGGCGGCGCCAGCTTTGACGATTTGCAGATGCTCGTGAGGCCGGGCTTGCTCGCTCCGCGCCTTGCCTCATCCCTTTCCACCCGGCATAGATCGGCCCATGACCGTCGACACCTACCGCCCGCGCCGCTCGGTGCTTTACATTCCCGCCTCCAACGACAAGGCGCTCGCCAAGCTCGCCTCGCTTGCCTGCGACGCCGTCATTATCGACCTCGAAGACGGCGTCCTGCCTGCCGACAAGGCGGCGGCACGCGACAAGATTGCCGGCATCCTCGCCGGTCCCGAACGGCGCTGCGAGATGGTGGTGCGCATCAATCCGCTCGCCAGCGAATGGGGCGCCGACGACCTGTTGGCCGTGGCCGGGGCCGAACCCGACGGCATTCTTCTGCCAAAGATCGGCACGCCGCGCGACATCCTCGAAGCCGGCGACCTGCTCGACGACAATTTCGCGCCGGACAGGGTGAAACTATGGGCGATGGTCGAGACGCCCAAGGCGCTACTCAACATTGGCGCCATCGCCGAACTCGGCCGCGATCCGGCTTCGCGGCTGGCTTGTTTCGTGGCCGGAACGAATGACGTGAAGAGCACCGGCATTCTGGCAACGTCCGACCGGCGCTACCTGATGCCCTGGCTCATGCAGCTGGTGCTTGCCGCCCGCGCCGGCGGCCTTGACGTGATCGACGGCGTCGCCAATGATTTTCGCGATCTCGATGCCCTGGCGCGGGAGTGCGCCGAGGCCGCCGCCATGGGCTTTGACGGCAAGTCGCTGATCCATCCCAACCAGATCGAGCCGGCGAACCGCGCCTTTTCGCCGTCGCCCGAGAGGCTGGCCGCGGCCCGTGCAATCAGGGATGCGTTCGCGCGGCCCGAAAATGCCGGCAAGGGCGTGATTGCGATGGATGGCCGCATGGTCGAGCGATTGCACCTGGCCGAGGCGGAGAAACTTCTGGCGAAGGCCGCCGCTGTTCGCGCATGATGCGCGAGGCGGGACAGAAACGATTTCTCAGGACTGTAGGCGGCTCTCCGTCCGGTCACGACAGGATAGACACGATGAAACTCTACCGCTTCCTCACCGGCCCGGACGACGCCACTTTCTGCCACAAGGTGACGGCGGCGCTGAACAAGGGCTGGCACCTGTTCGGCTCACCGACCTATGGCTTTGACCAGGAGGCGAAATCGATGCGCTGCGGCCAGGCCGTGGTGAAGGACGTCGAAGGCCAGGAATACACAGCCGACACCAAGCTGAGCGATTGGTAGCGGCAGGGCAGCAGGCCGGCCCTCTCGCTCGTCATCAACTCTGAGGAATGGCGGCGTCTCTGAGCCTAGCGTTTAGGGTGACGACGATCTTTCGCATGACCGCGG